>JAJYAR010000114.1 GCA_021779435.1 bacterium | reverse complement strand
GGCGACGCCGTCGGCCGCCCGCGGCGCCGGCGAAGCCGCCCCCGGGTCCGGCTCGATCCGGATCTGCTCCCGTGCGACGTGGAAGGAAAAGAGCTCGATCAGCTCGGAATCCGGCGATTTCGTCGTGATGCGGAACCGCCGGCAGCCTTCGGCATCGAGTCTGCCTTCATCGGCCGCAACGAACGTCCCGAGATCGGGAATGTCGCGGAACAGTTCCTCGAGATTGTTGGCCACCGTGGCATCGCGCAACGGCCCGACCCGCACATGCAGTCTGCGGGCCCCGGGCGGCAGATCGTCGCTCGGCGCCGGGATTTGCGCGGGCGCAGGGGTCTTCACGGGCTCCGCCGCCAGCTTCTCCCCCGCCGCCAGGCGCTTGATGCGCCCGACCAGATCGGTCGTGTCGGGGGAATCGCCGGCGCTGCCCTGATAACGCGCGAGCTGCGCCTTGACGACGTCGCTGGCTTCGAGCAGCACATCGACCATGGTGCGGTCGAGCGCGAGCTCATGACGGCGCACGCGGTCCAGCAGCGTCTCCAGCTCGTGGGTGAGGTGGGTCACGTCGGCGAAGCCGAAGGTCGCCGCGCCGCCCTTGATCGAATGCGCCACCCGGAAGATCGCATGCAGATCCTCGTCCCGCGGGGCGTCGACGTCGATATTGAGCAGCAGCGACTCCATGTTCATGAGGTTGTCGCCGGCCTCTTCGAAAAACACGTCATAGAACTGCGAGAGATCGAAACCATCCTGGCTCGCGCCCTGACTCACGCCCTGACTCACGATTTCACCCATACTCACCTCTATGCAATATTCACGCTTTGCGGAGCCGACGATTCCGTCGCGAATCCATCCGCTCAGCGGATCACTTTGCGCACGACGTCGAGCAGCTTGCCCGGGTCGAACGGCTTCACCAGCCAGCCGGTCGCGCCGGCGGCCTTGCCCTTCGCCTTCATGTCGGCGCCCGATTCGGTGGTGAGGATCAGAATCGGCGTCGTCGCATAGGCCGCGAGCCCCCGCAGGTTTTGCACCAGGGTGATTCCGTCCATCCGCGGCATGTTCTGGTCGGTCAGGACCAGATCGATGTTCTCGGCGCGGGCCTTGTCCAGAGCCTCCTGGCCGTCCGCCGCCTCGATCACGTTGTAGCCCGCCCCCTTGAGCGTGAACGCCACCATCTGCCGCATCGATGCAGAATCATCCACCGCCAGAATCGAATGCATATCCTGTTCCTTCACCACCGCGTTTCAAAACAATTCGACCGAACCCGAAGCCATCTCCGCCTGCCGGACGGGATGCGGGTGCTCGACGGCGATCCCCTGCGCGGGATCGCCGCACCAATCCTGCAGGCGCGCCTCCAGGGCAAGCAGCCGCCGCTGCGCATGCCCGGTGAGCTGGCTTGCCATATCCTGGAACTGCAGCGCCGTGATGGCACTGCCGAGCGCGTCCTGGAACCGACGCCGTTCGTCGTCGCTGCGCCGCAGCGTGCCGGATTCCAGGGTCGCGACCTCATGGAAACTGGCGAGCAGGCGCGACGCCGCGTCGTTGAACAGGCGCTGCAGTCGATCCAGGTCGGCCTCGATCGCGGCGCACTCCTGCGCCGCGTTGCGGCGCGCCTCGAGGAGCGGCGGGACATTTTCTGAACTGACTTCGGATCTCATCGTTCGCCGTTTCGGTTCGCGCCCGGGTTCCGGCATCTGGCGCCGTGGAGCAAGTGTCCGCGACCGGCGTAGGGCCCGATACGGCGAAAAGGCGGAAAAAAATGGGGAACCTCGGATCAAACCGCGGCGCCGGCCGGTCTTGGGCCCAGCCCCCCCCTGTGCCGCCCGTCCCTGCCCTTCCTCGGCCCGGCCGCAGCCCGCCGGCGACACTTTTTCCGACGCGTCCATAGGTGTTCCGGCCCGTTTTGCGCCAGAATCCGGCCTTGGCCATGGTTCCGACGCTTTCCGCTCCCCCCACCCAACTGCTGGTGGTCGAGGATTCCGAACTCGACTACGAGCTGCTGCTCGCCCTGCTGGCGCGCAGCGGCCACCCGGTGCGCGCGCGCCGGGTGGAGGACGACGCGGGGATGCGCGGCGCGCTGCGGGACGGGGCGGTGGACATCGTGATCACCGATCACACCATGCCCCGCTTCGACGCTTTCGCGGCGCTGCGCGTCGCCAAGGAGCACGATCCGGATCTGCCGGTGGTCGTCGTGTCCGGCGAGATGTCGGAGGATCTCGCGGTGGCCGCCCTGCGCGCCGGCGCAGACGACTTCATTCTCAAATCGCGCATGTCGCGGATCGGCCCGGCGATCGCCCGCAGCCTGCAGGCCGCGACCGAGCGGCGCGCCGGCCGGGAGGCCGCCGCGGCGCTGGCGGAGAGCGAAAGCCGGCTGCGCGCGCTCACGCGCCACCTCGAAACGGTCAAGGAAGAGGAACGCCGCCGGATCGCGCGGGAAATCCATGACGACATCGGCGCCACGCTGACCGCCATGCGCTTTGAACTGGTCAGTCTGGCGCGGCAATTGCAAGGACAACAGCCGGGGCAGGATCCGGGACAGAACCCGGGACAGAACCCGGGGCAGGCCGATGCCGGGTCGCGACTGCGCGCGATCTCGAATCTGCTGGAGCAGGCGGTGGCGGCCAGCCACCGCATCCAGCACAACCTGCGGCCGCCGGTACTGGATGCCGGCCTGGTGGCCGCCCTGCAGTGGCTGGTGCAGAGTTTCGCCTCGCGCACCGCCATCCCGGCCCGGTTTGAAACCAACCGCGAAGACCTCCCGCTGCCCGCCGAGTGCGCCGCCGCCATGTACCGCGTCGCACAGGAATCGCTGGCCAACATCTCCAAGTATGCGCAGGCGCAGCGGGTTGCCGTGCAGCTGTTTGCGGCGCCGGAGGAAGTCACGCTGGAGGTCAGCGACGACGGCGTGGGATTCGATCCCGGCATGCTGCAGGCCACCCCGGGATTCGGCATCCGCGGCCTGGTCGAGCGCGCGCGCGGCCTGGGCGGCTGGGCCGAAATCAGTTCCGCCCCGAGCCGCGGCACCACCGTGATGTTCTGCGTTCCCACCCATGGCGGACCGAAACCGGAGCAGAAATCCGGCTTGCCTTCGGAAGATCCCAAGTGAAGCTCAAGACCATCGTCGTCGACGACCATGCCATCGTGCGCCGCGGGATCGTGCAGATCCTCTCCGATCATCCGGGCATCGAACTCGTGGGAGAGGCCGGCGACTACGGCCAGTTGCGCACGCTGCTCCGACGCAGCGGCGATCCGGATCTCCTGGTGATCGACGTCAACCTTCCCGGCAAGGACGGCATCGAGATCCTGAAAACTTTGCTGGGGGAATTGCCGCGGCTCAAGGTTCTGGTGGTCAGCATGTACCCCGAGGAGCAGTACGCGGTGCGCGCGTTCCGCGCCGGCGCCGCCGGGTACCTGAACAAGGCCGGAGCGCCGGAAAAACTCATCGAGGCGGTCGAGCAGATCGCCAACGGCCGCAAATACGTCACGCCCGAAATCGCCCAGGCGCTGATCGAGAACCTGAACGCTCCGGAACAAGGGCTGCCGCACGAACGGCTGTCGGATCGGGAATTCCAGACGCTGCGGCTGATCGCAACCGGTCACCGGCTGGCGGACATCGCCGAAGCGCTCGCGCTGAGCCCGAAGACGGTGAGCGTCTACCGGGCGCGGATCCTGGAAAAGATGGGCATGGAGAACAACGCCGAGCTGACGCACTACGCGATCAAGCACGGGCTGGTCGAATAGCGTGCGGCGAGGCTCGGTCCAGACATCATGATCGCGGCGCCGAGGCGCGGGCCGTTCCGGTGCCGTCGACCCATTGCAGAAAGCGATCCGCCGAAAGCGGCGGCGCATAGAGAAACCCCTGCACGATCCGGCATCCTTGCTGCGCCAGCATGTCCCGCTGCCCCTCGGTCTCGACGCCTTCCGCGACGAGCTGCAGCTTCAAGGCCTGGGCCATCGCAATGATCGCCGCGACGATGGCCGCGGCATCGTCGTCCGACTCCAGTTCCGCGACGAACGAGCGGTCGATCTTGATCGTGTCGATCGGCAGGCGCCGCAGATAGGCAAGCGAGGAATATCCGGTGCCGAAATCGTCGATGGCGATCGGCACGCCGAGTTCGCGGAATTCATGGAGCAGGTCCTTGGCGACCTTGAGATCCCGCATCAGGACGGTCTCGGTGATCTCGATTTCGAGTTGCGAGCGCGCCACGCCGTTGTGCTCGAGCGCGGCCCGAACGAGCCCGACCAAGTTGCCGCGCTGAAGCAGAATGGGCGAAATATTGACCGCCACCGGCATCGCTCCCATGTGGCGGCGATCCCATTCCGGCGCCCACATCCGCATCTGGCGGCACGTTTCGGCAAGCGCCCATTCGGTGATCGGGACGATGAGATTGCAGTCCTCGGCGGCGCGGATGAACTCGGCCGGCGCGACCAGTTCCCCGTCCCGGCGCCAGCGCAGCAAGGCCTCGGCACCGACCACGGCGCCGGTCGCGACCTCGATCTTCGGCTGGTAGTGGAGCACGAGTTCATCGCGCTCCAGCGCCCGGCGCAAACCCGCCTCGAGGCTCCAACGGGTCTTCACCGCCGTATTCATCGACTCTTCGAACGCCTGCCAGGACCCGCCGCCGCGTTTCTTCACCTCATACATCGCCATGTCGGCCTTGCGCAACAGGCTGTCGACGTCGTCGCCGTCACGCGGGAACATGGCGATGCCGATCGAGGTGGTCACGTGCACCGTATGGCCGAAACAATCGATCGGAACCCGGATCGCATCGATCAGGCGCCGCATGACCCGGTCGATGTCGTCGGCGCAGAACAGGTTGGTCAGCAGAACCGTGAACTCGTCGCCGCCCAGGCGGGCGACCCGGCTGTCCGGCGGCGCTTCCGGACGGACCGAATCGGATCGTGCGCGTCGCGCGCCCCGCGACGCGACGCGGGCCACCGTGTCGGTCTCCCGGATGGTCGAATGCAGGCGCCACGCCACCTCGCGCAGCACCTGATCGCCGACGTCGTGGCCCAGGGTATCGTTGATCTGCTTGAATCGGTCGACGTCGAGGAACAGCAGCGCGAGGGGAGCCTCCTCCACCTTGGCCCGCGCCAGCGTCGCGCCGAACTCCTCGACGAGAAAGCGCCGGTTCGGCAGTCCCGTCAGGCTGTCATAGTTCGCGAGGCGGCGAATCTGGTCCTCCGCCTGCCGGCGTTCGGTCACGTCCTGGATCACGCCGTGCAGACCGGTCGCCCGGCCGGCGGCGTCGTATTCGAACTCCGCCTCGACGCGGGCGATCTTCCCGCCGCCGTCGGCACACGCCAGGCCGCACTCGAAGGTCATCGGCGTGCCGCGGCGCAAGCCATCCCGCAGCAGGGATGCGACGCGTCCGCGGTCCTCCGGGGCGATCCGCGACCAGGCCCCCCAGATCGACGGCGCCCGGTCTTGCGAACCGAAGCCGGCAACGGCGCGGAACTCGTCGGAAACCCGGATGCTGCGCTGACGGAAATCCCACTCCCAGCTGCCGAGACGGGCGATGCGCTGCGCCTTGCTCAACTTTTCCTGGCTGGCGAGCAGTTCCTCCCGGGTATGGGCCGCCCGCAGCAGATAGCGCAGACGTTCGGAGAGCAGCATCCACTGGCCGCTCGACTTGACGAAAAAATCGGTTGCACCGGCCTCGTAGGCGCGGGCGACGGACTGCTCGTCATCGAGTCCGGTCAACATCAGAATCGGGACATGCTGCCCGCCGGGAAGCCGCCGGATCCGTTCGCAGGTCGCAAATCCGTCCGGAGGCGGCATCAGGGCATCGAGCACGACCACCTGGGGGCATTCGGCTGCGAAGCGCTCCAGCGCGACGGCACCCCCATCCGCTTCGACGACGCGCCAGCCCCGTTCGGCAAGCGCCGCCGAGGTCAGCATGCGCATCACCGGATCGTCGTCGACGAGCAGCACCGCATCGCGCACGCCCCCGGCGCCGTCCCGCTCCGCCGGCGCCTCGACGGCGCGCAGCGGCAGATTCACCGCGACACCTCGGCACAGATCTCCGCTTCCGGTTCGCCGCCACCGGGATGGCGCCCGAACCCCTGCGCCGAGCACACCACCTCCAACGCATGCAGGGCGCCGCCGCGAAGCGCGCGCGCGCTTCGCCACGACTCCTGCGCCGCGTCCGCATTTTCCTGGCGCAGCAGCGCCTCGACCTGGGCACAGATCCGCGCGAGCGCCAGGGCACCCAGGTTCGCGCTGGAGGATTTCAGGGTATGCACCGCCCGGATCACGGCGGGAAAATCGCGTTCGTCGAAGCCGCGGTCGGCGTCGGCGACCAGCGTCCCCGACGACTCGGCAAAGGTCGCGACGAGACGGCGCAGCAGATCCGGGGCGCCGTTTCGTTCCAGCGCCAGGATCGGCTCCAGTGCGCTGCCGTCGAGCGTGTCATCCGCGCCCTCCGCCGTCGCAGGGTGCGCACTACCGGTCATGCCGTCCGGCACCGCGGCCCGCCGCCCGCCGTCCCGGACGCACCAGCGCACCAGCGCCGCCGCCAGTTCCCGTTGGCGAAACGGCTTGGCGACGTGGTCGGTGAATCCGGCGTCCAGGCAACGCTGGGCATCGCCGCTCAACGCGTTGGCGGTCAGCGCGATCACCGGCAGCACCCGCGTCTGCGCCAGATCGTGCTGGCGGTAGTCCGGGTCCCGGATCCGGCGCACCGCCTCGAACCCGTCCAGATTCGGCATCTGGCAATCCATGAGCACGACGTCGAATCGACCTCGCTCGAGCGCGTCCAAGGCCTGCAAGCCGTCCGAGACCAGTTCGATCGCGCAGCCGAACGCGGCCAGCATCGCGCGCACGACTTCCTGGTTGACGGCGTTGTCTTCGGCAACCAGCACCCGCAATCCGGCCAGGCCCGCATCCCAGGATGGCGCCGCCTGCGCCGCCGGCGCCTGCGAGCCCGACTCGAGGACGGCGGCGATGCTGGCGATGAGATCGTTCTGGCGCACCGGCTTCGACAGGTAGGCGTCGATGCCGAGATCGTGCGCCTGACGCATGTCGTCGCGGCCCGACACCGAGGTGAGCATCACCAGGCGCAGGCCCTGCATCGCAGGGTCCGACCGGATCTGTTCGACCAGTTCCAGCCCGCTCATCACCGGCATTTTCATGTCGATCACGGCGCCGTCGAACGGCCGGTGCGACTGCACGGCGACACGCAGCATCTGCAGGGCCTGGCGGCCGTTTTCGGCGCAGGAGCAGTCGATCGCCAGGGCGCTCAACTGCTCCTCCAGGATCTGCCGGTTGGTGGGGTTGTCCTCGACGATCAGAATGCGCCGGCCCGCCAGAGACCCGACGCAAGCGACGGCGCGCGGGACCATCGTCGGGTCGCCCGTCGGCATCGGCACCTCGATCCGGAACACCGACCCTTCTCCGACCCGGCTCATCGCCAGAATACGCCCACCCATCAACTCGGCGAGCTGGCGCGAGATCGCCAGTCCCAGTCCCGTCCCGCCATAGCGCCGGGAGGAGGACTGATCGGCCTGCATGAAGCTCGAGAACAGACGTTCCTGCACCTCCGGCCGCATGCCGATTCCGGTATCCCGGACCTCGAACACGATGCGCAGCGGGCCGCCGGCCTCCGGGTCGGGGAACGGCTCGGCCACGCTCACCGCCAGGAC
>JAJYAR010000113.1 GCA_021779435.1 bacterium | reverse complement strand
CCGGGTTGCCCACATTGCCTCCTCGAAGGTCAATCCGGACCGCCGGGCAAACGCCCGTGCGCGCTCCAACACCGCAAACGCCGCGTGGCCCTCATTCAGATGACAGATTTGGATTTCGGGGTGCAGTGCCTCAATCAGGCGCCAGCCGCCGACGCCAAGGACAATCTCCTGCACCAGCCGCATTTCGCTGCCGCCGCCATATAGCTTGCCGGCGATACCGCGATCGACCGGACCATTGACGGGATCGTTGGTGTCCAACAGATAAAGCAAGGTCCGCCCGACCTGGACGCGCCACACCCGCAGATGGAGCGTTCGTCCCGGCATTTCGACCGGAATATGCAGCCATGCGCCATCCTTGGTCCGAGCCGGCTCGATCGGCATGCTGGACGGGTCGTTGAAGGGATAGGCCTCATGCTGCCGGGCGGACGCATCGATCATCTGATGGAAGTAGCCTTCCTGATACAGCAGGCCGACGCCAACAACCGGCAGGCCCAAATCGCTGGCGGCCTTCAGGAAATCGCCGGCTAAAATGCCCAGCCCGCCGGCGTAAAGCGGCAGGGCCTCCCCCAGACCGAATTCCATGCTGAAATACGCGACGCCGGCCAGCGACTTGTCGCCCCCGACCTCGGAAAACCAGCCGCGATCCTCCAGATAGGTGTTACGCGCCGCGAGCAACGCGCGCAGGCTGGCAACGAAATCCGTGTCGGCGGCCAGTGCATTCAGCCTGTCGGTTGAAAGGTCCTCCAGAATGCTCCACGGGTTATGGGTAAGGCGCCACATTTCGCTATCGGCCCTCGCCCACAGCTCATCGGCCTCGTGGCTCCAGGTCCAGCGCAGGTCCAGCGCCAAATCGCGCAGCCCGTGCAGCGCCACGGGCAGTTCCCGCCATGGTATCATAATCGGCCCCTTCGTTTGGACGCCGGCGTACCGGCCATCAACAACCGCATCTTACTTTCCAAGTCGCCCCGTCCGTCATCGACGGGCGTTCAAGCCCGCGGCACCGTCGCGTCACGCACCCTGGCAAACCATCGGACTATGGATTGTCCTGTCCCCTCGCGGCCGCGCCGCTGGCGAGTTCAACGACCTCGGCGGTAATTTCCTCCTGCCGGATCTGACGCGCCAGGCCGCGCAGATCCGCTGACATCGTTTCCAGGTTGTTCTTGGCCGCCAGCATCGCCGCCACCCTGGCGTCATTTTCCGCGGCGAACGCACTCAGCGCCGCTTCGCAGAGTTCCGCGAACACATATTCCTCCGCCAAACGTCCTAACAACACGTCCGGCGGCATGTCGGTTAATGGCGGCAGCGCCGACGTCACTGGTGCGAACCGATGAAAATCGAAGGGCAGCAACGTCCGCCGGCTAGCGCCCACGCCATGTTCGGCTGACCACGCGGGCACGATGACATCGACCCGGTTTTCGGATGCATCCGACAGCCAATCGTACAGCGCATCCGCGATGCGTCCCGCAAGGCCGGCTACCAGGTTGGCGTGCGGCACCATCGCGGCATGCCAGTACAGCGGAAGTCCTCGCTCCTTCGCCAGCGTGGCGCCGCGCGATCCGACCAGGAAGATATCGCGTGCGCCGGACCCGTCGCCGGCCGAATCCAACATGCGGTCATTGAAAGCGCCGGCAAATCCCTGTTCGGCGGCAAACACGATTAGCGCGTTTCGGCTGGCGCGCGCCGCGCCGGGATGCTGGTGAACCGGGCTCATTCCCAGCGTCTGGCCGATGGAAGCGGCAATCGTTGCTTCATACGCGCGCAGCCCGGTCAGCAATCCCCGCGCCTGTTGGGACCGGCTCGCGGAGATGCCGCGCATCGCCGCCACCACCGTTTCCAACTGCTGGACGCTGTCGATGCGTTTCGTGGTTTCAGCCAGGCGCTCCGTCATGAAGCAGCGGCCTTGAATTGGGCGGCGAGCGTCCGCAACGCCGCCCGCAGCACGGCCAGCCGCTCGTTATCGATGACACCCCCTGTCGCTAGCATGCTGACGGCCGCGCCGGCATGCTGGTCGATCCATGCCGGCAATGCGTCCCGCAGATCGGCCATCCGATCCGGTGTCACCGCGTCCACCAGCCCATCGCGCTGGGCCAGGGCCAATCCGACCTCATCCACCAGACGCAGCGGGGCGTAACGCGGCTGCGACAGCATGGCGCGCAGACGCTGCCCCTTGGCCAATTGCGTTTTGACCCGTTCGTCTGGTGCCCCGCCGAAGCGGGAAAACATCTCCAGTTCCAGAAACTGCGCATAATCCAGCCGCATGGCGCCGGTCACGGCCCGCAATGCCGGGGCCTGGGTCTTGCCGCCAACCCGGCTGACGCTGGTGCCGATATCGATGGCCGGCTTCTGGCCCTCCTGAAACAACTTCGCGTTCAGGACGAGCTGACCGTCAGTGATCGAAATCAGGTTGGTCGGGATATAGGCGCTCAGGTTGCCGGCATCCGTTTCGGCAATGGGCAGCGCGGTCAGCGAACCGCCGCCGCGCGCTTTCGACAGCTTGGCCGCCCGTTCCAGCAAGCGGGCGTGCAGATAGAAGACATCGCCGGGGAAGGCCTCCCGGCCGGGGGGCTGACGGGTCAGCAGCGCGATTTCGCGATGCGTCGCGGCATGTTTGGACAGGTCGTCGATCACCACCAGCACATGCTGCCCGCGATCGCGGAAATACTCCGCCATCGTCATCCCGGCGAACGGAGCGATCCATTGCAAACCCGGCGAGGCGGTTGCGGCGGCAACCACGAAGATGCAGCGATCGGGCGCGCCATGCTGACGAACAGCTTCGATCGATCGGGCGACGCTCGAGGATTTCTGTCCCACGGCGATATAGACGCAAACGATGTCGGAGTTCCGCTGGTTGACGATCGCGTCGATGGCGATCGCGGTCTTCCCGGTGGCTCGGTCGCCGATGATCAGTTCGCGCTGGCCCCGCCCGAGCGGAAACAGCGCGTCGATCGTCAGGATACCGGTCTGCACCGGCTGAGTCACCAGGTCGCGCTCCACGATCCCCGGTGCGGGCGCCTCGATCGGGTTTTGCGCGGCGGCGTCGATCGGCGCACCGCCATCCAGCGGGCGCCCCAGCGGATCGACTACACGGCCCAGCAGATTATCGCCGACAGCGGTGCGGATGACCGCCCCGGTGCCATGGACCTTGTCGCCGGCCTCGATCGTTTCGGCATCGTCCAGCACCACGCAGCCGATCCGGTCGCGGTCGAGGGTTTGTGCGAATCCTAGCTGCCCACGCTCAAAGCGCAGAACTTCGTCCAGGCGAACCTCCGGCAGGCCGGAAATCATGGCGATCCCGTCGCCGATGGATTGGACGCGGCCGAACTCTTCCACCACCGGCCCTATCGCGGCGTTGGCAACCCGCTCAAGCCAGGACGATCGGCTTGTCATCGACCTTCAACTCCTTGGCGATAGACTCCAGATCGGCGCGCCAGTTGTTCCGCAGGCGGGCATGGCCGCCCATGACTTCGATGCCCAGGATCAGGGCCGGATCGACTTTGAACTCCAGCTTCCTGCCACTGAAGCGCTGGCGCAGCATCGCCCGAACCGGCTCGCTGAGCGGCCCGGAGGTCGCGACCACGAGCGGCCCGTCATCCTCCGTCAGGCCCCGCGGATCGTCCGCCGGCAAGGAGCCGATCCAACCGCCGAGCGATTGTTGCAGGATAGTGTCGATCGTCTCCGCCGGAAGCCGGCCCAACAGACGGCCGGCAATGGCCACCGCGAGATCCTGTGCCTCCGCCTCCAGCGCGCGGCGCATGTCCGCGTTCTCGCGGGCCAGGGTGACGGTTGCCGCCTCCCGATTCCGCGCGATCTCCTGTGCTGCCTGTGCCAGCAGTTCGGTGCGCTGTGTCTCCGCGGCGGTGTGCGCCTCGGCCAGGATGCGGTCCCGATCCGCCATCACCACCTGATCGCGAGCGGTAGCCGCTGCAAGCTGGGTCTCCGCTTCCTCTCGCTTGGCGGCCGCATCGCTCAGCAGCTTTTCGGCGGCCGCCTTGCGTTCGGCGACGATGGCAACGACCGGGCGGAACAGAAACCGCCGCAGCAGCCACAGCAGCACAAGGACGTTGACCGTCTGCAGAACCAGCGTGGACCAGTCGAAATGCATCAGTGCACGAGCGGATTGGCGAACAGCAGCAGCAAGGCGATCACCAGGCAGTAGATCGCCATCGTCTCGATCATCGCCAGGCCGACGAACAGCGTGCGAGAGATCGTTCCCGCCGCTTCGGGTTGGCGGGCGATGGCATCCATCGCGGCGGCAACGGCCCGGCCCTCGGCCAGGGCAGGCCCGATTGCCCCGAACGAGACGGCCATGGCCGCGCCGATAATGCTCGCGATCTGAATCCCGTCCATGGCGTTACTTGCCCTTCCGCTGTTTCGGTTCGGAGTCGGAACCCAGCACACCGGCGATGAAGACCATCGCCAGGACGCTGAAAATATAGGCCTGAACAGCACCGGTCAGCAGATCCAGCGCCATCAGCGGCACCGGCACCAGCAGCCCGACCAGCGACAGAACGATGCCGACCACGAACACCCCGCTCATGACATTGCCGAACAGGCGGACGACCAGGGAGAACGTGCGGGTGATCGTTTCTATCAGGTTCAGCGGCATCATCAGGATGCTGGGTTCGGCAAAGGTGGCTGCATAGCCGAACAGTCCACGGGCCTTGATCCCGTAGTATGCAACGGCGAAGAACACGATCAGCGCCAATGCCGCATCGGTTTCGATATGGGCGGTCGGCGGTTCGGCGCCGGGAATCAGCGATGACCAGTTGGCGGTGAAGATGAACAGGAACAGGGTTCCGATCAGCGGCAGATAGGGCTCCGGATCGGTCCGCATGGTGTCGCGGATTTGCGTCTCGATCGCCGCCACCACCACCTCCAGCGCCGCCTGTCTGGTGGACGCATGGACCGAGAGCCGCCGGGTCAGCAGCCACGCCCCCACGGACAGCAGCAGCATGATCGCCCACGTCACCACTACAGGCGCCGACACAGCCACGGGGCCGATGTAAAATAGGATATGCAGGCTAAGCGGCGACCCCATCACCCGGGCTCCGCCGTCAGCCGCATGACGATGGACCGAGCGATGAAGATGCCCAGGGCGGTGAGCAGGAGTGGGAGGGGGCCGGATAGCGCCGCCAGATAGAGCAGGCCGCCCAGCACCGCCATCCGGCCCGCTTGCAACGCCGCCGCGATCCAGACACGGCCCGGGCGCGCGTAGAGCGACGTATTCCAGCGCAGCAGGGCGAAATACAGCCCCCCTGCCACCAGGCCCAGCGCGGTAAAGCCAACTTCTATCGTCATTGATCGCGCACCCATCGCCAGGCGGACCAGCAGCCCACCGCAAGCCCCGCCATCATCAGCGATCCGGTCCAGAAGATCCCCGAACCGAACCGCTGGTCGATCCAGCGCCCGAGGAAACTGCCCAACAAAGTCGGCACCACGATCGTCCAGCCCAGCGCCCCGATCTGCGCCAGATAGCGCCCGAACGAGGGTTCACCTTGCCGCATCCAGGCCTGGTAGCGCGCCCGCTGGCGGCGCACAGAACGCAGCAGACCATCTGGCTCGTCGGTCATGCGCCAAGCCCGGTCTGGCGATCGGGACGCAGCGCATCGATGATCCGTCGCACGGTTTCCGCGTGCAGCCGCGTCGCCGCGACACGTCCGGTTCGTTCAGACTCGGCATCCGCCTTGAATCGCACCAGAACCGACGCCTCCAACGCATCCAGGTCGTCGCCGCGTTCGGCCTCCCGCGTGGCGATGGCGATACGCTGGCCGCCTTGCACGCTCAGGACACCGCGGCGAACCGCACAATTCGCCTGCCGGCCATCCGCATGGCGCCAGCCCACGACCGACACGGTTAACGCCGTCAGAAAGTCCGCATGCCCGGGCCATATACCAAAGCCGCCGCTTTCATCCTCGGCCCGCAGGCTGACCACATCGTCATAGTCGGCGACGACCGCCCCGGGATCGGTGATCAGCAGCCTCATGTGGCGACCCCTCCGGCGGCGGCGGTTCTCGCTTCCTCAATGCCGCCGATCATGTACAGCGTGCTTTCCGCCCAGCCGTCCGCCTCGCCAGCCAGGATCGCCTTGCAGCCCGCCAGCGTATCCGCCAGCGGCACCGACCGGCCCGCGATGCCGGTGAAGGCTTCCGTCACCGCGAATGGCTGAGTCAGGAACCGCTGCAAACGGCGCGCCCGGGTGACGATCAAACGGTCCCGGACGCCGAGTTCCTCCATCCCCAGCAGGGCGATCACGTCACGCAATTCGCCCCAGTGGGCCAGGGTTTCGCGCACCTGTTCGGCGAGGGCATAATGCTCCGCGCCGACGATCAGCGGATCGAGCAGCACCGAAAACGACGCCAACGGATCGACCGCCGGATAGATTCCCTCCGCCGCCAACCCGCGCGACAGCACGATCGCACTCTCCAGATGGCTGGAGATCGTGGTTACCGCCGGATCGGTGAAATCGTCCGCCGGGACATAAACCGCCTCGATCGCGGTGATGGAGGCCCCGGCGACCGAGGCGATCCGCTCCTGCAAGGCCGCCACCTCGGTTGCCAGGGTGGGCTGGTAGCCGACGCGGGACGGCAGGCGCCCCAATAATCCGGATACCTCGCTGCCCGCCTGGACGAAGCGGAACACATTATCCATCAGTAACCAAACATTCTGGTGTTTCTCGTCGCGGAAATACTCGGCGATGGTCAGCGCGCTCAGGCCCACCCGCCACCTTGCGCCCGGCGGTTCGTTCATCTGCCCATAGACCAGGACGGTGCGGGCCAGGACCCCGGAGTCCCGCATGTCGTGCAACAGTTCGTGACCCTCACGGGATCGCTCGCCAACGCCCGCGAAAACCGAGATGCCCTGGTACTTCTCCACCATCGCATGGATCAGTTCCATAATCAGAACGGTCTTGCCTACGCCGGCGCCGCCGAACATCGCGGCCTTGCCGCCTTGGGCGAGCGGTACCAGCAGATCGATCACCTTGATTCCGGTTTCGAAAACCGTGCTGGCTTCCGTTTGCTCGGTCAGCGGCGGCGGGCGCCGATGAATTGGCCAGCGCGGCAAATCCGGCGGCAGCGCCGGCCCCCGGTCCCCGGTCTCCCCCAACACGTTCAGAAGCCGGCCCAGCACCGCATCGCCGACCGGAACCCTGACGGGCCCGCCCGTGGCCTGAACCTTGGCGCCGCGCCGTAACCCCGTCGTGGGCTGCAACGCGACCGCGCGAACGGTGACGTCGTCCAAATGGCTTTGGACCTCGGCTGTCAATGCGCCTTGCTGGTCCCATTCAACCAGCAAGGCTTCCTCCAGCAACGGCAGCCTGCCGGTGTCGAAGCAGACGTCGATCACAGGTCCGCGCAGGGCGACTACCCTGCCCTGTCCGCCCATTGGAGATTCAGGTCGCATCCGTGACGGCATCGGGATGGAGCGCCAATGCGCGCACCAAATCCGCTCGGCTGACGATACCGACCAGCTTGCCATCCCGCACGATGGGCAGACGTTTGACATGATGGCGAACCAGCATGTCCGCCAGGACCGGAACGGTGGTCTCGGGCGACGCGGTGACAACCGGCGTCACCATCAGGTCGCGCGCCAGGCGATTGCCCACGCGAATGCTTTCCAGGAAAGTTGGCGAAAGATCCGTGCCGTCAGCAAGGATATTTAACCACCAGGCCCGCTTTTCCGCGATCTCCTGGCCGACCGGCCGCAGCAGGTCCCCCTCG
>JAJYAR010000112.1 GCA_021779435.1 bacterium | reverse complement strand
TGCCGATCAGGTTGACGACGACGTCCTGGCCGCGGAAGGTCTCCGCGAGCTGGGCTTCGTCGTACACATCGCAGTTGCGCAGGATCAGTCCCGGGACCACGCGCAGATCCTTGTGCATTTCACGATCGCGCGTCAGCACGACCACCCGATGTCCGGCCTTTACCAGGCGTGCCGCGAGCCTCGAGCCGACGAAGCCCGTTCCACCAAGGATGCAGACGGATGCGCTGGCCATGATTTCAATGTACCGGTATGAGGAGCGTCGATGCGCCGCGCCGCACCTTCAGCATCAGGAAACTGGCGCCCTTGGCCAAGGCGCGCAGCGCCTTGGTGTTGGAGAGCGCGTTGCGGCCGACGCCGATGATCATGTCGTTCGGCCGCAGCCCGGACTGCGCCGCCGTGCTGCCCTCCTGGATCGCCTTGACCAGTATCCCGGCGCCGCCGGGCGCGTCGGCGAGTTCCGCGCCGTCGAGCGCCTTGTTGATGATCCCGGCATTGGCCAAGTCGGCGTCGGCGGGCTCCGCGATCCGGGCTGTCAGGTGCCGCGCCTTGCCGTCGCGCAGGAAGCCGATGCGGATGCTCGAACCGACGCGCAGCATGCCGATCGCGTTGCGCAATTCGCCGGCGCTCTTCATCGGCGTGTCATTGATCGACGTGATGATGTCGCCGGTCTTTATGCCCGCCTGTTCGGCGGCCGAGCCTTGCACGACGCCGGCGACCAGGGCGCCGCTGATGTCGTGCAGGCCGAACTCCTTGGCGATGTCCGGCGTGACGTCGTAGATGTTGACCCCGAGCACGCCGCGCTTGACCTCACCGTAACGGATCAACTGCGCCATCACGTTCTTGACCATGTTGACGGGGATGGCGAAGCCGATGCCGATGTTTCCGCCGCTCCTCGACAGGATCGCGGAGTTGATGCCGACGAGTTCCCCGCGCAGGTTCACCAGCGCGCCGCCCGAGTTGCCTGGATTGATCGACGCGTCGGTCTGGATGAAGTCCTCATATCCTTCCGGGTTGATGCCGGACCGGCCCAGTGCGCTGACGATTCCGGATGTCACGGTATGCTGCAGTCCGAAGGGATTGCCGATCGCGAGCACATAGTCGCCAACTTGAAGGCGCGATGAGTCCCCCAGGGGCATCGCGACCAAGTCAGGCTCCTTCGCCTGCAGCAGCGCGATGTCGGAGCCCTCGTCCGTGCCGACCACCTTTGCGCTGAAGGTTCGATTGTCCAGCAGGGTGACCGTGATCTCGTTCGCGTTCTCGACGACGTGATAATTAGTGACGATGTAGCCTTTCTTGGCGTCGATGATGACGCCGGATCCGGCGCTCTGGAACTGGCGCTGCCGCGGCTGCGCATTCGGCGGGGCGTCGAAGAAGCGGCGAAAGAACGGGTCGTCGAGCAGCGGGTTGCGCTGCCCGGCGCTTTCCTTGATGGTGCCGCGGGTTGCGATGTTGACCACGGCCGCCGACACGCGCTTGACGATCGGGGCGAGCGACGGCATCGGCGTCGCGTCGAGCGCGGAGGAACCGGCCAATGCCCCCGCCGGATGGGCGATGGAAACGGCGACGAACGCCGCCAGAAGCGGGGCCGCCAGCTTGAAACGACGCATCATTCGCAATCCACTCCGTATGGCATGATGCGGCCGCCCGCCGTCGCGCCTGAACGCACTGTTGTTGACCAAAATCCAAGGTCCCGGACGTACGCGCCGTCCGGGACCCGGTGTCCCCGCGGGATCCGGCGATCTTACACGGAACCGCCGGGCAGCAGGCGCCCGCAGCCTGCTCACGCCGCTTCGACGGCTATCCGTTGGGGCTGCACCTGGGCGAGCTTCGGAATCGTGATTTCCAGCACGCCGTTGGCCGCCTTGGCCTTGATGCCCTGCGCGTCGGAAGTCTCGGGCAGGCTGAAGCGCCGCTCGAACTCGCCTTGGACGCGCTCGACGCGCCGGTACCCGGCAGCATTGTCGCGCACCGTCTCGCTGCGGTGCCCGCGTATCGTCAAGACGCCCTGCTCGGACGTGATCACGACTTGTTTTGGGTCGACCCCCGGCAAGTCCACGGTGAGGAGGTAGCGATTCGCCTCTTCGTGGATGTCCACCGGCGGGAGCCACGCGCCGGAATCCGCGGCGGTCGCGATCGGCGCGCCAAACAACTGGTCGATATCCTTCTGCAGGCGGTTGACCAGGGCCCATGGTTCATATCGTACGACGGTCATGGCTGATGCCTCCTTGGTTGATTGCCGTTACGTTTCGGGAGGTAGGGACGGCGGGCGGAATTTCAACATTCGGGGTGCGTGAATCCGGCTGCGGCCGCCGCAGACCATGGAACACTACATCTAGCGGTCGAGCCTTAAACCGCTTGACCATGACGCGCAAAAATGCAATTCGATAAATTCTTCGGTATATATTATAAGTAATTGATATATAAATAAAAAAAATAGTGTAAAAAGACCGTCATTATGTCTTGACGTGCATCCTTGCGGAGACTTAACCTTCAGGCCCAATCACAAGATCTAGTGGTCGGCTGGTTCGCCCGGCGCGCAGGGATGATTTGGCGTTTGTGTTTCCGGGTCCGCTCGATAACTATCCGCAGGAGCAGCAGTCACGCTCATGAATACCGTGGTCCATATTCAACCAAAAGACGTAGACAGCATCCCGTTCCAGGAGGCTTCCCTCGACATCTGGGACAAGAAATACCGCCTCGCCGACAAGGATGGCGTACCGATCGACGCCTCGATGGATGACACGTACAAGCGCGTGGCGCGTGCCCTGTCGGACGTGGAATCCGAGGAGACGCGCGGCGAATGGTATGAATCCTTTCTTTGGGCGTTGCGCCACGGCGCCATTCCGGCCGGACGCGTGACGTCGAACGCCGGTTCTCTGGAGCACAAGCCGGCGACATCGACGATCAATTGCACCGTGTCCGGAACGATCCGGGATTCAATGGACGACATCCTGAACAAGGTCCACGAAGCCGGCCTGACCTTGAAGGCGGGCTGCGGGATCGGATACGAGTTCTCGACGCTGCGGCCCCGCGGCGCCTACGTTTCCGGTGCCGGCGCATACACGTCCGGGCCGCTGTCCTTCATGGATATCTACGACAAGATGTGTTTCACGGTCTCTTCGGCCGGAGGCCGCCGCGGCGCCCAGATGGGCACGTTCGACATCGGTCATCCGGATGTGCTCGAGTTCATCCGGGCGAAGCGGGAGAACGGCCGCTTGCGGCAGTTCAACCTTTCGCTGTTGATCACCGACGAGTTCATGAAGGCGGTCAAGAGCGACGGTGACTGGAAGCTGGCCTTTCCGCTGAGCGAGCGAGAGTACGAGGCCGAGCGGCCGGACCTCGAGGACCCGTCCAAGTTCGTCTGGCGCGAATGGCCCTATACGGGTGCCTATGTCGCGAACGACGAAGGGCTGGTCGCGTGCAAGATCTACAAGACCCTGCCCGCGCGGCGTGTCTGGGACTTGATCATGTCGTCGACCTACGATTTCGCCGAGCCCGGATTCATCCTGGTGGACCGGGTCAACGAAATGAACAACAACTGGTGGACCGAAAACATCCGTGCGACCAATCCCTGCGGCGAGCAGCCCCTGCCGCCGTACGGGTCGTGCCTCCTGGGGTCCGTGAACCTGACCAAATTCGTCGTGGAGCCGTTCACGGAAGATGCCCGCTTCGATTGGGACACCTACCGGCGGGTCGTCAAGGTGTTCACGCGCATGCTCGACAACGTCGTCGAAATCAACGGGCTGCCGCTCGCGCCGCAACGCGACGAGATTTTGCGCAAGCGGCGTCACGGAATGGGGTTTCTCGGGCTCGGCTCGGCGATCACGATGCTTTGCATGAAATACGGTTCGCGCAAATCCGTCGCGTTCACGCAGAACGTCGCGCGTGAAATGGCGGTGGCGGGATGGGAGGCTGCGCTCGAGCTGGCGCGGGAAAAAGGTCCGGCGCCGATCATGACGGAGGAGTTTACGGTCACGCCGGAGATGCTGCGCAAACGACCGGAGATGGTCCGGGACGGGTGGCGCGTCGGTGCGCGCGTGCCGGGCAGGGTGCTGCACGCACGTTACAGCCGCTACATGCAGCGGATCGCGGAAGCGTCGCCCGAACTGGTCGATGAACTCGCGGAGGTCGGCGCGCGATTCACGCATCACACGTCGATCGCGCCGACCGGCACCATTTCACTGTCGCTCGCCAACAACGCGTCGAACGGCATCGAGCCGTCGTTCGCGCACCACTATTTCCGCAACGTGATCCGGCCGGGAAAGAAATCGAAGGAAAAGGTCGACGTGTTTTCGTTCGAACTGCTCGCCTACCGCGAACTCGTGAACCCGCGGGCGATGCCCGGTTCGACCAACCCGCAGGAGAGACTCCCCGAGTATTTTCTGTCGGCTGACGACATCGGGCCGCGCGAGCACGTCGACATTCAAGCGGCCGCCCAGATCTGGGTCGATTCGTCGATCTCGAAAACGGCCAACGTGCCGACGGATTACAAGTACGAGGACTTCAAGGACATCTACCTGTATGCCCATGCCCAGGGGCTCAAGGGGTGCACCACGTTCCGCTTCAATCCCGAGGCGTTCCAGGGCGTGCTGGTCAAGGAGGAGGATTTGAAGAACACCACCTACGTGTTCACGCTGGAGGACGGCAAGGAAGTCGAGGCAAAGGGCGACGAGGAAATCGAATACGACGGCGAGATGCACACCGCGGCCAACCTCTTTGACGCCCTAAAAGAAGGCTATTACGGGAAGTTCTGACATGGCGCACATCAAAATAGAAAAGAAGATCACGAAGTACCGCGTGCTCAAGCCCGAGGCGGCGGAAGGCCAGAAAGCCGCCCCGAAGGAGGCGGTGAAGGCGCAGGACAATGTCATCTGGATGCACGAAAAGCTGGAGCGGCCCGAGGTCCTCATCGGCTCCACGTACAAGATCAAGACGCCGGTGTCGGATCACGCCATGTACGTGACGATCAACGACATCTTGTTGAACGAAGGAACGCCGCACGAACAGAGGCGGCCGTTCGAGATATTCATCAATTCGAAGAATCTCGACCATTTTCAATGGATCGTCGCGCTGACGCGCGTGATATCCGCGGTGTTCCGCAAGGGCGGCGACACGACCTTTCTCGTCGACGAGTTGAAGGCCGTGTTCGATCCGCGCGGCGGCTATTGGCAGCCGGGCGGCAAATACATGCCCTCGACCATAGCCGAGCTCGGCTACGTGATCGAGCGCCACCTGCAGTCGATCGGCCTGCTGAAGAAGCCCGAGCTCGACGAGCACCAGCGCAAGCTCGTGCAGGAGAAGCGCGCCGAGTTCGAGGCGCGCACGAAGCAGACCGACGCGTTTTCGAAGCCGGTCTTCCCCGAGGGCGCGCAGCTCTGCATCAAATGCAACACCGCGGCGGTGGTGATGCTGGACGGATGCCAGACCTGCCTCAATTGCGGCGATTCCAAGTGCGGGTAGCCTGCGCGTGAGCGGCGGGCGTTCCGCGCCCGCCGTCCGCCGCTCCCCGCATGGTTTTCCTATCCTGGCTGCGTCCGTGGGAATTCTCGCCGACCGCGATCCTCGCCATCGGCGCAACGGCGCTGCTGTATCTGCGCGGCGCTCGCGGTCGCCGCGCGGGTGCCTGGCGGCGGCTCGCCTTCTGGTCGGGGCTCGCGTTGATCTACGTGGGCCTGCAGACCGATTTGGACTATTACGCGGAGCGCGAATTCTTCGTCCACCGCCTGCAGCATCTGGCGCTGCATCATCTCGGACCGTTCCTGATCATGCTGGCCTCCCCGGGGCCCGCATTGCGCGCGGGCCTGAGTTTGCGCTGGCGGATTCGTCTGCGCCGAGCACTCAGCCATCCGGCGCCGCGCGGAATTCTCAACGTCCTCTTGAATCCGTGGGTGGCCGCGTTTGCCTTTTTCGGGATCATCTATCTGTGGTTATGGCCGTCTGTGCATTTCATCGCAATGCTCGACTGGCGGATGTATCGGCTGATGAACTGGAGCGTGACCGTCGACGGGCTCCTGTTCTGGTGGCTGGTGCTGGACCGTCGGCCGCAGCCGCCCGCCCGGCTCGCGCCGGGCGTGCGGATCATGGTCTCCTTGGCGGTGGCCTTGCCGCAGATCTTGATCGGTGCCTACGTAACCTTCGCCCGCACCGACCTGTATCCGCTCTATGAATTGTGCGGGCGCGCCTTCGCCGGGGTGAGCGCGATGCAGTCTCAGCGCCTCGGCGGCCTCATCTTGTGGATCCCGAGCGCCATGATGAGCGTCGTCGGCGCGTTGGTGGCTCTGCGCCATTGGATTTCGCTTTCCGCACGCGGCCGTTCGTCGCAGCGACGGCCGCGGCTCGCGGCGGCGTCGCGCGTGGCGGCCCGCCCGCACGCGCCGTCCGATCCTTAGGGGCCGGTGGCGTTGGCCGGACGCGCGAGGAACGCCACGTCCAACTTCTCCCTGCCGCCGTCGAAAATCAGCGTGAGCGTCACCTTCCGGCCGGGCGCGATCGGGCGCACCGCGTCCATCAGCATCAGGTGGTAGCCGCCCGGTGCGAGCCGGACCGCCCCATGCGCGGGCACCGGCAGCCGCGCGACGGGCACCATGCCCTCCATCCCGCCGACTCCGGCGCTCCGGTGCAGCATGATCCGTCGATACGACGCCGAGCGGGCGCCCGTCAGCGCGACTTCCTCATCCCCCGCGTTTCTCAAGGTCAGATAGGCGGCCGCGGGCAGGTCACCGGGCAGCACGCGAATCCACGCGGCGTCGGCGCGCAGCGCACCGGTCCCGCCCGCCCACGCGCCGCCGGTGGCGAAGACCAGCAGCGCCGCCAGCGACGGCGCCCGTGACACCGTCATGAATCCTTCTCCATGGCGATCAAGATCCGCAGATCGTGGACGATGTCGTCCACGCTGTCGCCGGGGGTCCCGAGCAGGCGCGCGCGGCCCCGCGCATCGAATATATAAATCCCGGAGCTGTGATTGACCTCATAGCCGCCGCCGGCGAGCGTCGGGCCGCGCGTGAAGGCGACCCGGTAGCGCTTCGCCACCGCGGCGATTTCGCTTTCGCCGCCGGTGAGACCCACCACGCGCGGATCGAATGCGGCGGCGTATTCATGCATCACGGCCGGGGTGTCGCGCGCCGGATCGACACTGACGAACAGGATGCGCACGTTCGAGGCGAGCGGCCCGAGCTTCTCCATGACGAGGTGCAGATGGCTCAGCGTGAGCGGGCATACATCGGGACAGTGGGTGTAGCCGAAGTAGAGCATGGCCAGCCTGCCGCGATACGTCTCGCCGCTGACGGCCTGCCCATTGCCGTCGGTCAGATGAAACCGCAGATCCGGCAGATGCCCGCGAACATCCGTCAGGCGCCACGAAGGCGACGATCCGCCCGTGCACGCGCACAACAAGGCCGCGAGCGCCGGCAGAATCAGCCGGCGGGTGCGGCGGGCAAGGCAGGAGCGCCAATCAGGCGGCATTTCGGTCAACATGGGGCCCAAAGGATACGCCCGCCGGCCTCAAGCGGAAACCATTAATCGAGGACGTGCGCCATGCACGATATCGATCCCCGCGCAAAACGCTATAATCTTTCCCATGGCAATCCGCTTTCGTCAACTCGCGGCCGCGCGAGTCTGCTTCATCCTGATGGGTGTCCTTTGCGGCGCGCTGTCGGCGGGGGCCGCCAACGGTGGACTCGTACGCGCCGACCGTGTCGTGGTCCGCAAGGCGCAGCACATGCT
>JAJYAR010000111.1 GCA_021779435.1 bacterium | reverse complement strand
GACTCGAAGATGACCCGCACGCAGCGCTGGCTCGCCATGTCCACGGTGCTGCACCCCCAGGCGCTCGACGACTGCGGAGCGATGGCCGCCGCCATGATCGAGGCCTCGCTCCACGGCCTGCATCCCTCTCTGCTCCGCCCGCGCATCGACACCTACATGGCCTGGGTCCGCTCCGGCCAATACCGGCTGCCCGACGGCACTCTGGCTCGCCATTTCCCGATGCCCGACACGCTCTGGGCCGACGACCTCTACATGAGCGTGCCCGCGCTGTCCGATATGTATGCGCTGACCGGCGACACGGCCTGCCTCGACGACGCAGTTCGCCAGATCCGGCAGTTCTCGGCCCGCATGTTCGTGCCCGAAACAGGGCTGTACCGGCACGGCTGGGTCAGCGGAATGACTCCTCATCCCGCCTTTTACTGGGCTCGTGCTAACGGCTGGGCCGCACTCGCGTTGTGCAGGCTCCTCGATGTGCTCCCCGAGGACCATCCCGCCCGGCCCGCCATCCTGGCCCAATTCCGCGCCCAGATCGCCGGGCTGGCGGCCGTCCAGTCCGGCTCCGGCCTCTGGCACCAGTTGCTAAACCGTCCCGATTCCTATCTCGAGACCTCCGCTTCCGCGATGTTCGTCTACGCGCTAGCCCACGGCATCAACCGCGGCTGGCTCGACGCCAAGGCCTACGGGCCCGCCGCCTCAGTCGGTTGGAACGCGGTCGCCAGCCAGGTCAATGTTCGCGGCCAGGTCGAAGGCACCTGCATCGGCACCGGCATGGGTTTCGATCCGATGTTCTACTACCGCCGCCCCACCAGCGTGCTCGCAGCCCACGGCTACGGCCCGGTCCTGATGGCCGGCGCCGAAATGATCATCTTCAGGAATAACCTCGGAGCCCGCGACACGACAACAGGCGGAGGAATGCAGTTCGAGCCAGCCCCTTGAACCGATCCACGCGATGAAGGTCATCCTCACGGTTGCCGCGCTCATGCTGTCTCTTGGCTGTGCCTGCCAGGCCCGCACGATCTCACCGGCGCCCTCCGCATCCTCCCGCGCCGAGTACAATTTCAATCCCGGCTGGAAGTTCATCCGCGCCGACGTCCCAGGCGCCGACAAGCCCTCCTTCGATGATTCATCCTGGACCGACGTCGGGACGCCACACACCTGGAACGACGTCGACTCGTACCGGAAGCTCATCAACCACTCGGGCGGCGACGTCGGCATCTACCAGGGTATCGGCTGGTACCGGAAACACTTTCGCCTGCCCGACTCCGCGCACGGCAAGAAGGTGTTCCTCATCCTCGACGGACTCCGGCAGGCAGCAACGTTCTACGTCAACGGCACCCGCGTCGGGCTCTACGAGAACGGCGTCACACGCTACGGCCTCGACCTCACTCCCTACGTGAATTTCGGCGCCATCGACAACGTGCTCGCCGTGCGTGTCGACAACCGGACCACCTACCGCGAGGCCTCCTCGGGCGTCGTTTTCCAGTGGGAGTCCAAAGCCTTCAACCCCGACTTCGGCGGGATCAATCGCGACGTGTCGCTCTGGATCACAGGGCCGATCTATCAGACCTTCCCGGTCTACGACGGCCTCCGTACGACGGGCGTTTACGTGTATCCGGAAAACATCGACCCCGCGCGACACCGCACCGGCGTCGGCGTCGAGTCGCAGGTGCGCAACGATTCCGGCGCCCCCGCAATCATCACCCTCTCCGTAGCCGTCATCGACGCCTCCGGCATCGTCCAGGCCCGCTTCGACGGCCAGTCGGCTCACTTTTCCGCCGGCCAGACGCGCACCCTCTCCGCCTCCGGCACGCTCGAGCACGCCCGGTTCTGGGACGTCGACGACCCCACTCTCTACACAGTCCGCACTTCCCTCTCCGTGGACGGCCGCGTGGTCGACACCTGTGATACGCGCACCGGCTTCCGCGAAACCTCCTTCCGCGGCGGAGCCGGCACCGGCGGCGTCTATCTCAACGGCCGTTTCCTCTGGCTCACCGGCTACGCTCAACGCTCCGTCGACGATTGGGCCGGTCTCGGCCAGGCCTACCCAGACTGGATGCACGAGGCCAATGCCGAGCTGATCCGCGCCTCCCACGCCAACTATATCCGCTGGATGCACACCGCTCCCCAGGCCGTCGATGTCCACGCCTGCGATCGTTTCGGTATCGTCGAGGTATGCCCCGCCGGCGACAAGGAGCACGACGTCCAGGGCCGTCAGTGGCAGCAGCGCGTCGAGGTCATGCGCGACACGATCATCGCCTACCGCAACAACCCCAGCATCCTCTTCTGGGAAGCCGGCAACCAGGTGATCAGCCCCGACCACATGCGCGAAATGGTCAACCTCCGAAAGACCTGGGACCCCCACGGCGCTCGCGTCATGGGAGTGCGCCACGGCGATGACAACGCCGCCGCCGCCGCGATCACGGACATCGCCGAGTACTACGGCGTGATGATCGGCCAGGACCCGCGCACCGACTCGCTTCCCAACCGCTCCGCGATCTTCCGCGGCTACAGCGCCGAACGCCGAGACCGGGCTCCCCTCATCGAGTGCGAGGACCTCCGGGACGAGGCATTCCGCGGCATCTGGGACAATTATTCGCCGCCGCACTTCGGCTTCCAACAAGGCCCCAAGGACACCTACGACTGGACCTCCGAGTCCTTCTGTCTCCAGGCCGCCCGCCGTTATCACGATTACATGATCAACCGAATCGACAACCCGGCCCCCGCCCACTCCAAGTGGTCCGCCTACGCCTCGATCTATTGGTCCGACTCCGACGCCGACGGACGCCAGCAAAGCAGCGCCGTCCTTCGCGTCAGTGGCAAGGTCGACGCCGTGCGTCTCCCCAAGGAGGCTTTCTACGTGTACCGCGTGATGCAGAATCCCGCCCCCGATCTCCACATCATCGGCCACTGGACCTACCCCTCCGGCACCGTGAAGACCGTCTACGTCGCCGCCAACCATTGCGACGCCGTCGAGCTCTTCGTCAATGGGAACCCCCTCGGCACAGTGACTCGTCCCGAATACGGCTGCATCTACGCCTTCCCGAAGGTCGCATTCGAACCCGGTACGCTGTCCGCCGTCGCCACTCTGAACGGCCGGGTCGTCGCCCGGGAACGCCTCGAAACCGCCGGCCCGCCCGCCGCCCTGCGCCTCACGCTCCACACCGGCCCCGGCGGCCTTCAAGCCGACGGCTCCGACGTGGCGCTCGTCGACTTCGAGGTCGTCGACGCCCAGGGCCGGCGTTGCCCCACCGACGAAAGTCGCGTCGACTTCGCCGTCACCGGCCCCGCGATCTGGCGCGGCGGTCTCAACGCGGCCATCCCCGATTCGACTAACAACCTGTATCTGGATACCGAATGCGGCATCAACCGCGTGGCCGTCCGCTCCACCCTTAAACCCGGCCTTATCACGATCACCGCCGCGCGCAAGGGCCTCCCGCACGCTACCCTGGAGCTCCAGGCTCGGCCGGTGCTGATCGACCACGGACTCGAGCTTATGCCCCCGGGCGAACCGCCCGCCCCGGCCCCGCTGCCAAACTGAGCTTCGGAACGGTTCGCTGAGGTTTGAACGGGCGACGATGAGGTCCTTCGACAGGGAAGCCGGAGGCTTAAGCGATGAGGTAGGCGCCCATGGGCCGGGCTGGTCCCGAAGAAACAAAATGAGGACTCAGTCCCGCCTATCCCGACGCAATCCACCCATCACCGTTCCGTCTCCTTCGCCGCCCTCTCAATTCCTTCTGCCGGCCTTCCCTGTCTCGGTTCGAGCCGGTAGACTCTGAAGTGCCGGATCCGGAGATGGCTCCACACGGTGCGGAAAGCGAACCAGCCGCTCGTGTAGGGCGCGGGGTCGTCGTAGGCGAAAAGGCGCCGGCCGTCGCGGTAGTATTCAATCGTCCCTCCGGCCGCGAGCAGCGCGATCTGCTGCGAAACGTTCGGCTCGATCAGATACTCCTTCGCCTTCAAGTCCTGCGTCGGCAACAGCGGACGATCTCCGGTCCGACCCACGTATCGCCGGAATCGCGTAGTCGTGTTGTAATTACCGCCTAGTCCGACGTAATAGCAGCGAAGCTCATCGTAGTCCGCAAATTTGCCGCTTCGATGCGAGGCGAAGAGATCGTCCGGCGTGCGCACGTCCCGCGCCATCCAAAAGCAGTTCAAATCGCTCACCCGGTCGTTGGGACCGCCCGCCTTCACTGCCGTCGCCTCATAGGTGATCAGGATCGGCCCGCTGAACGGTTTCCGAAACCAGAGCGAGCAGCCCCGCGGCACGTCGATGTCGAGCACACACCCGCCGGCCGTCACCGATCCGCCCTTCTCGAGCTCCGCTGTCCACTGCCCGGTGCCGTGCTCGAAGTCATCCGATGCCAGTTTCGCCACAATCGCAAATCGCCCATCGGGAGAGGCCGGAATGTTTTTGGCGAACGCGGAGCAAGCGAAGAGAACAAAAAAGTAGAAGCGAGAAGTGATGAGCGAGGAGCAGGAAGGATTCCAGCGACGCCGGGAGCCGGCGAGGCTCGGTGCCCGCGTAATAGGGGCGCGAGAACCGCGTCTCGCGTCCGCCAGCGATCCGCCTTCAGCGGCTTCGGAGCTCTGGTGCATGTCCGGATTGGGAAAGCGGAGCCGAGGCTCCGCTCTCGTTCACAAACGCCCCGTCGCAGCGCGCCTTGCGACAGGACTCCTTCTTCGCTCCAGATCGACGTGCTGTCATTCTTCTCGATTCCCGCTCCTCGCTTCTTCCGCTCACTTCGCCTTCGCGATCTGCACGGCAAACACCTGCGTGGGACCAAACATGTTGGAGCGGAAAATCACCCACTTCTGATCCGGCGAAAACGTCACGTTGGGCTCCAGGCGATAATCCTGGCGGCTCATGTTTACCAACTTCTCCGAGATCAGTCGCCCGGGTTGGATCAAGTTCGCCGAATTCGGGGCCTTGATGCCCGCGACATCGGGCACCTTCCTAGGACGAAACAGGTATAGCCATTTCCCGTTTGGGGCATGCGCGACCATGTCGCTGTCTCCGCCGTCGCCCGCGAACATCGTGCCGTCCTTCGAGACGTTGTAGTGGACGGACCATTCGTTCCGCCGCAGCGCGTACCAGGTGTTGTGTCCCGTCGCGATGTCGTATCCGGCAAGCCAGAATACCTCCCCGCGAGGCGTCTGGAGATCATACCAGATGGTCTTCCCGTCCGGGCTGAAAAATTCATGCCCCCAGATCTCCATGTTCATGGTGCGCGTGTGCACTTTGGTCAGATGCGTTCCGTCCGTGTGGATCGTCCACAGGCGGTTCACCTCGTGCCACGGTCCTTCGTGACAAAACATGATCAGATTCGGATCTGTCGGCGAAAATTGCACATGATTCAACCACTCCTTCTGCCGGAGGATCACTGTGATCTTGCCGGTGGCGATATTGAGCGTGAACAGCGACATCGGCGGCTCCGAACGGATGCGCATGAGGTGCTGGTGGAGCCGCAGTTCCTTGGCCGTCGCAAAGGACATCGGCCTGCCGTCCGGCCACTTCGCCGTGTATTCGGGCCTTGGATGCTCCGGCTCCTGCCTGTGCGCCGCGCCGTGCTGCCAGCCCCGGTCCTCCACTTCGGAATACGTCCCTGCCATCAGGGTCTCGTCCGCGTTCACGCTGGATACGCCGCCCTTCGGCACCACCGCGATCCGACGCGTCGCTTTCGTCTCGAGGTTCGTCGCAAAGATCCAGTTCTCGCCATCCTTCCGCTCCGAATAGTAGACGTCGCCGGTCTTGTGGCCGACAACGATCACATGGACCCGCCCTGCGACCAGCGGTTCGACCTTCCGCGTGCCAAGGTCGATCGTCGAAATACCCTCGCGCGTCATCACCACCATCTTCTTCCCGTCCGGCGAATACGCATTCAGGTTGAAATATAGGCTCGAGGTCCCGGGCTCGTCCGAGAGTCGGATGACCCGGTGGCCTGTGTCCGAATCGATCCATTCGCGGGGAGGCTCCGTCGCGGCAAGGACGGGAAGGGAAATGGCAATGAACAGAACCGGCAGGAAGGGGAATTTCATGGGGAGCGTCCGATACAATAATGCCTGCTGTCGGGACTGAAACACCACAATGTTCAGACCGTCCGAATCTTTGGCCCGTTGCGCCAACCGCCGCGACCGGCCACCCGTCGATTCGACACCCAAGCGTCCCAACTCCCTTCCCCGATGTCCATTACCCGCTATGCCTTCGTCGGCACCGGTGGCCGCGCCATCAGTTTCATCGAACCGCTCGTCACCACCTACCGCGATTCCAATGAACTGGTCGCCCTCTGCGACCTCAGTCCCGCGCGGATGGCTTACTACAACGGCCTGCTCGCGTCTGAATGGGGGGGCCGCGCCGTGCCCGCCTTCACCCCAGACCGTTTCGACGAAATGCTCCGTACCACACGCCCCAACGTGGTTTTCGTCTGCACGACCGACGGCACCCACCACGAGTACATCATCCGCGCCTTGCGCGGAGGCTGCGATGTCATCACCGAAAAACCGCTCACGATCGACGCCGCCAAGTGCCGTGCCATCCTCGAAGCCGTGCGCGATACCGGCCGCCGCGTACGTGTGGCCTTCAACTACCGCTGGGCCCCCTTCCGTACGAAGGTTAAGGAGCTGGTCGCCGCGGGCACCATTGGCCGCGTGCGTTCGGTCAACCTCGAGTACCTCCTGGACACCAACCATGGCGCGGACTACTTCCGCCGCTGGCACGCGCACGCCGACGAGTCGGGCACCCTCCTTGTCCACAAGAGCACCCATCACTTCGACCTCGTAAACTGGTGGCTCGATGCCATCCCGCGCCAGGTTTTTGCGTACGGGGACCTCGTCTTTTACGGCAAGAAAAACGCGGAGGCCAGGGGCGCCGGGGCGCTCGCGGCTTATCCGCGCTACACCGGGCACCCCGAGGCGAAGAATGACCCCTTCTACCTGGACCTCGACGAGTCGGAGCCTTTCCGGAAGATTTACCGCGCCGGCGAGGCCGACTCCGGATACATCCGCGATCGCAATGTCTTTCGCGACGACATCACGATCTTCGACCAAATGTCGCTCAACGTGCGCTACCGCACCGGCGAACTTTTGACGTACTCGCTCACGTGTTACAGCCCGAGGGAGGGCATGCGTGTCTGCTTCAATGGCGACCGCGGTCGATTGGAGTACCACGAATTCATTGGCACGCACATGAACCGGGCGGTCCGGCCGAAGGATTTCACGCTCGACCACAAGCCGGGCGCCGAAGCCGAGGGCGAGTGGATCCGGGTGTATCCGCACTTCAAAAACAGCTATCTCGCTCCGGTTGAGGCTCAGCACGGCCCGCATGGCGGCGCCGATGAGATTCTCTGCCGCTCCTTCTACGACCCGAGCTCGCCCACGACCGACCCGCTCGCCCGATTTGCCGGCCACGAACAGGGCGCTGCGTCTATCCTTGTCGGCATCTCCGGCGTCGAATCCATCCGCCGCAACCAACCCGTGAACCTCCTCGACCTGGTACCGCTCAGGCCCGAGGCGACGAAACTGAGCGAACTGGTGTGAGCGGACGAAATGGAATCGAGGAGCGGGAAGAGAGGATCGGGGATTATTCCAGCGCGCCGATGTCGCGCTTAAGGAACGTCAAAACTTCAGGAATCGTAGCGTCGGATCCCCTCCCCAAGGGACAGGCCAATTTTCTCCCCCCGCACCTCCCCCCAAGGGACAGGCGGATTTCGGGAGCCCGGGAGCCGTAAATGCCCCACCCCTTCGCGATCCATTAGGGACAGGCAAATTTTCAGCAAATCGGCTATCCCACCGACTTTCCTGCTCCCCCTGCGCAAGGGAC
>JAJYAR010000110.1 GCA_021779435.1 bacterium | reverse complement strand
ACGGTTCAAACCCTTGAAGTGATCGCCCGCGCCTGCCGCGGCGCAATTTCGCGCGCGGCTATTCCTGCACCCACGGCAACCCGCGGAATCGCCAGCCTTCGAGCGTGCCGCGGTGGGATTCGTCGTCGAGGTCACCCTCGAAGCCCTCGATGACGTTGTAGACCCGGGTGAACCCGGCCTTGGCCGCCTCTTCTGCCGCCAGCGCCGAACGCTTGCCGCTGCGGCAGAGCAGCAGCACGGTTTCGGTCTTAGCGACCCGGGCCTCCAGATCCCGCACGAAGTGGGGGTTGCGCGTCAGTGCCATGCCGAGCGCCCAGGGGATATGGATGCTGCGCGGGACGACGCCTACGAACTTCCGCTCCTCGGCGGTGCGGACGTCGACCAGCACCGCCTTCTTGTGCGATACCAGCGCCCAGGCTTGCGCCGGTGTAATGACGCCGTGGCTGCCCGGCGGATGGAGGGCAAGCACGTCCGGTTCGATGGAAACGGCATGGAGCGGGTCGAGCATGGCGAATCCTTGTGGGCGGTCGGAGGACAACGGCGAGACGATAAGGCGGATCGGCGCGTCGCGCCAATGGCGGTTCGCAATTTCGGTATTGCGGCTGGCTTTTTCAGGCTGCGTCGAGGACCCGGAGCGCATGTTCCGCGATGACCCGATCTTCCTCGCAGGGAAGGACCCAGATGTGGACTCGGCTCGCGTCCCGGTGCAGTTGCGGGCCGCCTTGCCGGTTTGCCTCGTCGTCGAGTTCTACACCTAGCCAGCGCAGCGCGGCGCAGATCTCCCGGCGCACGGGCGCGGCATGCTCGCCGATGCCGCCGGTGAACACCAGGGCGTCGAACCCGCCGAGTGGCGCGACCAGGCTGCCGATCGCCGCGACGACGCGATGGCAGAAGAGCGCCACCGCCTCCTGCGCCGCCGGGTCGTCGCGGCCGAGCAACTCCCGCATGTCGCTGCTGATGCCCGAAACGCCCAGCAATCCCGATTCGTGGTACAGCAGGCGCTCGATGCGCTCGACGTCCCAGCCGGGCTGGCGCAGCAGGTATAGCAGGATCCCCGGGTCGATCCAGCCGGGGCGCGTCCCCATGACCAGGCCGTCGAGCACGCTGAACCCCATTGTCGTGCCGACGCTGCGGCCGGCGGCCAGGGCGCAGCAGCTGGCGCCGTTTCCGAGGTGGGCGACGATCGTGCGGCCGGCGGCGGCGCGCGGGTCGATCTCCGGCAGGCGGCGGGCGATCGATTCGTAGGACAGGCCATGAAAGCCGTATCGGATCAGGCCCGCGTCGGTGAGCGCGCGCGGCAGGGCGTAGCGGCGGTCCCGATGCGGCACGCTCGCGTGGAACGCGGTGTCGAAGCAGGCGATCTGCGGCAGGGCAGGGTGGGTGCCGGCAAGTGCGCGGATCGGCGCGAGATTCTGCGGCAGATGCAGGGGCATCATCGGCACCAGGGCGGCCAGCCGCGCCAGCGCGGCGGCGTCGATGCGCAGCGCCGGTTCGGCGATCGACCCGCCGAACACCACGCGATGGCCGACGGCCCGCAGCGCGCCGGGGCCATGATGGGATTCGACCCATCCGATGAGGTGGTGGAGCAGTTCCTCGTGCGCGGGGCGGGGAACGGCATCCCAGCGGCGGGACGACAGGACCGCGCCTTCGCGATCCCGGACGAGGAAGCGCGGTGCGCGGTCGAGTTCCTCGATCGCGCCCTCGGCCAGGATTTCCAGCGCAGCGCCGTCCGCCCCGCTTTCTGCCCCGCTTTTCGCCTCGCGGTCCGTCCCGTAGAGCGAAAACTTGATGCTCGACGAACCGGCGTTCAGGACGGCGATCGTGCCGTTCATATCCCCGCCAGCGCCATGCCTCCGAACCCGAGCCCGGCCGCCGCAACGACGCCGACGCACCAGAGCAGCCAGGTGCTGCGGGCCAGCAGCGTGATCGCGGATAGCGCGATCGCGATCTGCATCGCGGTCGCGCCCGCGGCCCAGCGATGGTGCAGATGGATCTGCTCCTCGCTGCGGGCGTCCCACACCTCGACCTGTTTCTCGATCTGGTCGGCCCGATCCTTGATCGCGACCTGCTGCTTCTTGTAGCGCGCCACCTCCTTGCGGAAGTGGTCGATTTCCTCGGGCCTGGCCACCACCGCCGCGGCGACCTGCGCAAGGTTGGCTTTCAGGCCCTTTGCCTGGTAGTAGTTCCACTGGTCGTTGGCGCGCGTCTTCATGATCGAGGCCGTGTTCTTGTAGAGCTGCGCATCGGCCTGCGTATCGCCGCTGGCCAGCGTCATCAGCGCGCCCAGGGTGGCGAGCACGGCGGACGCGACGGCGATGCGGTTGGCGAGCGGATCGCTGCTGCCGTGGGCCGCGGCATGTTCGACGGCATGGTCGTGGGCGCCGTGAACGTGAAATTGGTCTTCGGACACGTTGCATTCCTCCAGGTTGCAGTGTGGAGCGGTTAGCGCGGCACGGCGGGTGCCGTCGCGACGGCTTCATAAGTGACGAAGTCGAATCCGAATCGACGTGCTCCTTCGGGCGGAACGTGCGTGCGCGCCGTTTCCCGCCAGCGGGTCGGATCGAGCGTCGGGAAATGGGTGTCGCCTTCAAAGTCGGCGTCGATCTCCGTCAGCAGGATCGAGTCGACGCGTCCGCGCGCCAGCGCTTGGACATAGATTTCGCCCCCGCCGATGATGAATGCGTCTTGTTCCGGTGGGCAGTGCGCCAGCGCGTCCTCCAGGTCCGCGGCGCGCTCCGCCCCTGGCGCCTGCCAGTGCGCATCCCGGGTGATGACGATGTTGCGGCGGCCGGGTAGCGGGCGGCCCAGCGAATCCCAGGTCTTGCGCCCCATGACGATGCAATGGCCGAGGGTGGTCCGCTTGAAGTGCGCCAGGTCTTCCGACAGGCGCCAGGGCAGCGCGCCCCGATTTCCGATGACGCCGTTGCGCGCGCGGGCGGCGATCAGGATGACGCGCGTCATACCGCCACCGGCGCCTTGATGTGCGGATGCGCTTGATAGTCGAGGATTTCGAAGTCTTCGAACCGGTACCCGAAGATCGAATCCGGCCGGCGGCGGATCGCCAGCCGGGGGTACGGAAACGGCGTGCGGCGCAGTTGCTCCCGGGCCTGGTCGAAGTGGTTGCGGTAGATGTGGCAGTCACCGCCGGTCCAGACGAAATCGCCGGGCAGCAGGTCGCATTGCTGCGCCACCATGTGGGTCAGCAGGGCATAGCTGGCGATGTTGAAGGGAACCCCCAGGAAGATGTCGCAGCTGCGCTGGTAGAGCTGGCAGCTCAGCCTGCCTTGCGCGACATAGAACTGGAACATCACGTGGCAGGGCGGCAGGCGCATCCGGGGGATTTCCGCAACGTTCCAGGCCGAGACGATCAGCCGCCGCGAGTCCGGGTTGGTCCGGATCTGGTCGACGACCTGCGCGATCTGGTCGATGTGCGTGCCGTCCGGTGCGGGCCAGGAGCGCCATTGCACCCCGTAAACGGGGCCTAGTTCGCCCGATTCGTCGGCCCACTCGTCCCAGATGGTGACGCCGTTGGCGCGCAGGTATGCGATGTTGCTGGATCCTTGCAGGAACCACAACAGCTCATGGATGATCGAACGCAGGTGAAGCCTCTTCGTCGTTACCAGCGGGAATCCGGTGGTGAGGTCGAAGCGCATCTGGTACCCGAAAACGGAGCGCGTACCGGTGCCGGTGCGGTCGCTTTTGTCGACGCCATGTTCCAGGACATGGCGCATGAAGTCCTCGTATTGATGCATGCGGGGTTCCCGGATCGTTCGATGCAGTATAACGGTGCCTGTGCAGGATAAAGGGCTGTCGTATGCGCTGGGATTGGAAACAGAATCCGCGTCTGCATGCGCTCGAAGCATCGCTCGGGGGGCGCCGTGTCCATGTCCGGCGCAGCATGGGCGGCGCCCACGGGGTCGAGCGCTTTGCGGTCGATTGCGACGGCGCCCGCTGCTTCGTCAAGCTCGCGCCCTCCGTGTCGGTTCTGCGGGCCGAAGCCGACGGCCTGCAGGCGATCGCGGCCACTTGTACCTTGCGGACCCCGCGCGTCCTGGCGATGGGGCCGCTGCACGAGGAGCGGTCCGGCGACCTGCTGGGCGGGTTTCTCGTCCTGGACTGGATCGACCTGCATGACGACGGCGATTGGCGCGCGGCGGGGGCGGGCCTGGCGATGCTGCACGCGGCGCCGCCGGCGGTTCCGCGGTTCGGGTGGGAGCACGACAACTACCTGGGGGCGAGCCGGCAGCGTAACGGCTGGAGCGATGACTGGCGCGAGTTCTGGCGGGAGCGCCGTCTGCGTCCGCAATTCCGCATGGCTCGCGAAGCCGGGCTCGACTTGCTCGCATCGCGCGAAACCGCGGCGCTTGCCGCATCCGACCGGCTGCTGTCCACGCATGCGCCGCACCCCTCGCTGCTGCACGGCGACCTGTGGTCCGGCAACATGGGCTTCGACGCCCAGGGGGCGCCGGTGCTCTTCGATCCGGCGGTATATGTCGGCGACGCCGAAGCGGACCTGGCGATGACGCGGCTCTTCGGCGGCATCCCGGCGGAGTTCTACCGGGCGTACGAAGTGCGTCACACGCCGGCGCCGGGCTGGCAGGAGCGCGATGCGCTCTATCGCCTCTATCACGTCCTCAATCACGCCAACCTGTTCGGCGGATCGTACGTCACGCAGGCGGCGCGCCTGATCGACCAACTGTAGTGCGGGAGCGAGGCCCGGCCCGCATCGCGGCCGGACGCACCGCGCTCAGGCGACGCCGGACATCCCCGCGACGACGCGGTTGAAGCCGGCGTCGACGTAGGTGATCTCGCCCGTCACTCCCGCCGCGAGATCCGACAGCAGGAACGCGGCGACGTTGCCCACGTCGTCGATCGTGACGTTGCGGCGCAAGGGCGCGGTCTGCTCGACGAAATCCAGGATCTTGCCGAAATCCTTGATGCCGGCGGCGGCCAGGGTGCGGATCGGCCCGGCGGAAATGCCGTTGGCGCGGATGCCTTTCGGCCCCAGGTTGGCCGCCAGATAGCGCACCGACGCCTCGAGCGAGGCCTTGGCGAGGCCCATCGTGTTGTAGTTCGGCACGACGCGCTCCGCCCCCAGATACGTGAGCGTGAGCAGGGAGCCGTTGCGCCCGCCCATCATGGGCAGCGCCGCCTTGGCCAGCGCCGGAAAGCTGTAGGCCGAGATGTCATGCGCAACCCGGAACGCCTCGCGGGAGAGGCCTTCGAGGAAATCGCCGGCGATCGCCTCGCGCGGCGCAAAGCCGATCGAATGCACCAGGCCGTCGAGGCCGTCCCAGGACTTGCCCAGGCCCGCGAACAGATCGGCGATCTGGGCGTCGTCCGCGACGTCGCAGGGAAACACCAGGGCGGAGTCGAATTCGCGCGCGATTTCGGTGACGCGGTCGCGGAAGCGATCGCCGACGTAGGTGAACGCCAACTCCGCGCCCTCCCGGCGGCAGGCTCGCGCGATGCCGTAGGCGATGGAACGGTTCGAAAGAACCCCGGTGATCAGGATGCGCTTGCCAGACAGGAACGGCATGGATGACGAGCCCGCCGGTGACGGCGGTGATGGTGGTGGGAATAATGGTGAAGCGGATGATGCCGCGAGTACCGCACGCGCTGGCGCGGATTGCCCCCGTTCCACACGTTCAGCGCCAGCCGCTGGCCGATGCGCAGCCGGCTCGAATGAAGCCGGTTCCACGCCATGATGTCGTGGGTCCGGATGTGCCAGTGATGCGCGATCGAACTCAAGGTGTCGCCGTGGTGGACGCGGTAGGAGATGCGCCGCATCCGGGGCACCACCGGAACGAGCGAAAACGACGCATCGACCAGCTTCGGGGAAATGTCGTCGGTGACGGCCTCCCCCCGCGGAACCAGGATCACCGATCCGGCTGCGGGACGGTAGCGCCAGGGAATCCGGTTGACCCGGCGCAGTTCGTTGACCGAGAGGTTGGCTTTCTGCGCCAGGATTTCCAGCGTTTCTCCGCGCCGCATGACGTGCGCCGTCCAGCTGGCCATGGGCTGTCCGGTCGCTTCCACGGCGACCAGATTGGTCTCGAAGGCTTCGGCGTGATCGGCGGGCAGCAGGATCGTGGGCGACGAGGCGCCGATGATCAGCGGGCGATTGAACGCCGGGTTCAGCGCCTGGAATTCGTCAATGGGAATTTCCGCGAGTCGGGCGGCCGTAGCCACGTCCATGTCGGCGGGAATGTCTTCCGAAACGAAGTACGGCCGATCGGGAATCTCCGGCAGCGTGATGCCGTAGCGCTGCGGATCGGCGATGATGTTCTTGATTGCCTGCAGCTTGGGAACGTAGAACTCCGTTTCGTGCGGCAGGCGCAGATCCTTGTAGGCTGTCGAACGATGGTGCCGGCGGGCGTTGGCGATGGCGCGCTCGACTCCGAGCTCGCCGTAGTTGTAGGCGGCAAGCGCCAGTTGCCAGTCGCCGAATTCGCCGTAGAGCTTCTGCAGGTAGTCAAGCGCCGCCCGGGTGGACTCGATCACGCCGAAGCGCTCGTCCTTCCACATATTCTGTTCCAGCGCATATTTCGTTCCCGTCGAGGGAATGAACTGCCACAGACCGGCCGCCTTGGCGATCGACACGGCATTGGGCTGCATCCCGCTCTCGATGAACGGCAGCAAGGCGATCTCGGTGGGCATGCCGCGCTTCTCGACCTCCGCCACGATGTGATAGAGGTACATGCTCGCCCGGGTCGAGATCCGCTCGATGTATTGGGGCTTGTCGGCATACCAGCGGGTGGTCTGCCGCGCGCGCCAGGTGTCGAGGTCCGGCATCTTGAAGCCGCGGCGGATGCGCGCCCAGAGGTCCTCGTCGTCGGCCTGCATGACCGCCATGGTGGGCGCCGCGTCGGTGCCGGTTGCCGGGGTCGCGGTTGCCGGGGTGGCGGTGCCGGGGGCCGGCACGCCGGGAGCCGAGGTCGCCACGGCGGGGGGCGGCGCGACCGGCGGCGGGGGCGCCTGCGGCGGCGCAGCCGGTTGAATCGTTGCGATGGTTTCCGAAATGCTGCGCAGCACGCGCGCTTCGGGGGGGCTGGCAAGGTCGGTGCGAACCGGCGCCACTTCCATCCACGTGGCAGGAACGATGGCAAACGTCTGCGCCGGCGTGTCGAACAGCGGGACGGGACGGGCATAGCCGGCGTCGGCCCGGGGGGGCGACAGCATATCGGCGGCCCAGGCCGATTGCAGGCCCAGGCCTGCCGCCACGGCACACACCAGGAACCGGACCCGGACGGGACAATTCACCAGACGCTCCCCCACCCATCTCAAATTTTTTGTGCGGGCGCAAGTGTACCTTAGCGATCCCGGGGGCGAAACCACCTCATCCGGCCGGATTCCCCCGAAAACCGGGCGATCCGCGATGTCCGGCGGCGGTGGCCGCCACCCTTCCCCCTCTCCGCGGTGCGGCGGAGGACGGCTGCAGGGTTGCTATATCCTGTCGCGGTCCCGCGCCTCGCCGCATCGCCAACAGATCGTGTCCATGACCCCCGCGCCGGTTGAATCGTTCGCTGACTTCCTGGACTCGCCGCCCGGTCGGTACGTCCTGGAGTGGGAACAGCGCGTGCTCGACGAGATGGTGACGGACATCTTCGGTTTTTATGCCCTGCAGTTGGGGACTCCGGGTCTCGCGGGGCTGCGGGAAAACCGGATGCCGTTCCGCTGCGCGGTGGTCGAATCGGCGGAGTGGCCGGCCGGATGCTCCGGCATTCCCGGCGGCCTGCGCACCGTGGTCAGCCGGTTCGACGAACTGCCGTTCGCGTCGCAGTCCGTCGACCTGGTGGTGCTGCCCCATGTCCTGGAATTCGCGGAGGAGCCACATCAA
>JAJYAR010000109.1 GCA_021779435.1 bacterium | reverse complement strand
CGCAGTGGCGCGCGCAGATCGTGCGACACCGAGTAACTGAACGCCTCGAGTTCGCGGTACGCCTGCTGCAGCTCGGCGGTGCGCTCCGTCACCTTCGCTTCGAGCTGTCCCCGGCTCGCCTCCGCCGCCTCCAGCATGACATTGAACGCGCCCGCCAGCTGGCTGAGTTCGTCGGTGCCGCACTTGCGCACCCGGACGGAGTAGTCCTGCGTTCGCGTGACCCTCTTCGCCGCGGTCGCCAGCTCCACGATCGGCGTCGAAAAGATCCGTTGGAGGTAGTCGGACAGGAACAGCGCCAGCACGCTCATCGCGAGCACGACGAAGGCGCTGACGGCGCCAAAGATGGCGAGCCGGCCATAGAGCACGCCAAGCGTCATTCTCAAGGCGAGCGTGCCGATGACGCGGCCGTCGGCGACCTGCATGGGCAGCCACACGGTTAGATTCCGCGTGGTGAACGCGTGGGACAGGCGCGGCGTGGGCGGCGGCGGGATTTCCCGCTCGCCCGGTTCGACGGAGTACCGCGCGAACGGCGCACCGGTGGCATCGAAGATCGCGGCGGCGAGGGTGCCCGGATCGGCGCCCGAGGAGCGAAGGACTTCCTCCGCGTCCTCATGGCTGTGAAAGGTCACCGCGGCGGCCGCGTTGAGCGAGAGGACCTCGGCGCGCGCCGTGAGCGACGAGATCATCCGGCTCCGCAGGATGAAGGTTTCCGCGATCATCAGGCAGGCGCTGGTGACCAGTATGACGATGATGCAGGCGCTGGTGATGATCACCCGGAGCTTGTTGGCGACCGTCAGGCGTTGGAAGTGACCGCGCATCATCGCGTCCCCCTTGTCTCGCAGATGCGGAGAAGCTGACTGCTGACGCGGAGCCCGGAGCGGCTGACGGCGGCGAGGTCCACGCGCAACCGGATCCGATTCCGTTCGACGACGAAGCGGATCATCCCGCCCTCCGCTTCGAACCGCTCCGTTTCGCCGCAGGTGAGCACCGGCCTGCCCGCCAGCGCCTCGAGACCGGCCGCCGTCTCCGTGCCCGCGGCAAGGTGCAACACCTGGCAGGACCGGGCCTCGTCCGCGCGTCTCACCCGGAGCACCCGGACGGCGTGTCCCTGTATCCGTTCGCCGCTGACGACCTTCTCCACCGCGGAGGCGAGGTCGGGATCTCCGCAGATGCCGATCCGGAATGGCGCCTCGTCGGACAGCGCGCCGGGCCACTCCACGTAGGAGCCGAAGTTGAAGAGGAAGACCGCCCTGAGATCGTCGATCGAATGCGGCAAGTCGGCCCGCAGCCCCTCCGCCGCGACGAGCAGCGGAAGCCACAGGAAGAAACGGCGACGTGTGATCAGTACCGCCACGATGCGGAAACGGCCACGTTGCGGCGCACGAGTTCGACCGGCGAGCCACCCTGGGCGCCGTCCTGATGCGATGGGTGCAGGAGGTTGCTGCCGGCCAGCGCGACCTCCCATTCGTGTCTCAACTGCCACGCGAGACGGACGTCCGCCTCGGTGTAGGCTGCGACGACGGGTCTCGGCTGTTCGCCGACATGCCGGACCACGACGTCGAGCTGCAGGTCGCGCCTGAGATCGAACGAAGCCTGCGCGGTGGCAATGAAGCGGGCGTCGTTGCCCTCATAGTTGCCGGGATTGGGGCTGCGGCTCTCCGGGAGCAGCGAGAGCCGCCTGCCGAGCGTGCGCGCGCCGAGGACGAGGCGCACGGAGCGCGCCGGCTTGATGGTCGCGGTGAGTTCTGCGCCCTCGGTCGCGCCCTTCAGGAGATTGCGGTTGGTGAAAAGCACCGTGCCGGAGGCGGGCTCCAGGCTGCGCAGATGGCGGTAACGATTGGCAAAGGCGTTCAGCTCCAGGGTGAACAGGTCGCGCTTCGACCAGCGCCAGCCGATCTCGAGGGCGGTGAGATCCTCCGAGCGAAACGCCGGCGAGCCCTGGAGCAGCGTGAGGTTGCCCGGCCCCGGGAAGGCCACGTCGGTATCGATGCGGCTGGGGGTGCGCACCGCGCGTGAGACCCCGGCCCAGGCCATCCAATCGCGGCCGGAATTGAACGCGAGCCGCGCGGTCGGCTGCACCTCGAAGCCGGTGAACGAATTGTGCTCGAGCGTCGAACCCGCGATGACGCTCCAGCGCGGATCCGGCAGGACGACGCGGCCCTGTCCGTAGAGGCTGTAGAGCCCGATGGTGCGCCGCGTCGGGAAGAAGCCGAGCGTCGGACCATTTCCGATACGATCCGCCGAGACGCGTCCGCGGATCCCGAACGTGCCCGAAAGGCGGGCACCGCCCATCTCGGCCTCCGCAAACGCCTCGCCGGTGCTGCGAATCTCCGAATACGTGGCGGGGATGTCGCGTTCGGTGTGGTCGAAATTCGCCTGCACGCGGAACCGGCCCGTCGTGGAGGCGAGCGGAGCTTCGAGCCGCGCGATGCCGTTGCCGCCCTGGACCGTGCTCCGTTCGAGTCCGAACTGGTTGAGGAATCCCCGGTACGCGTCGGACTGCACCGTGACGTTCGCGCCGTTGCCCCCGACCGCCTGGTCGAGCCTGCCGCCGATCTTCATCAGCCGGCGATCGTCGCCGGCGCCCTGTCCGCCCGCCAGCTCCAGGGGACCGGTCTCCCAGCCGTGTGCGTAGATCCGATAGAAGCCGCCGGCGCCGGTTGCGCCGCCATGGCGCACGAAGCCCTGGCGCTCGCGGGCCCCGAGCGTCGTCCCGACAATGGAGCCCTGCGTTTGGACCGCGGGCTTCGTGACGATGTTGATCACGCCGTTGACGGCGTTGGCGCCCCAGAGCGCCGCGCCGGGGCCGCGCACGATTTCGATGCGATCGAGGTCATCCAGAGCGACGCTTTGGACGTCCCACAGCACGCCGGAGAACAGCGGCCCGTAGAGGCTGCGTCCGTCCTGCGACACCTCCATCTTTTCCGCCGAGAGCGAGGCGAACCCGCGGGCGCTGATCGCCCATTCGCGGCCGTCGAGCTGCGAAACCTGCAACCCCGTCGCCAGCCGCAGCGCATCCGGGAGGGTCATCGCACCGGACCGGATGATGCGGTCCCCGGTCAGCACCTGAACGGCCGCGGCGGCGTCGACGAGTTTCTCGTTTCGACGCGAGACCGACGTGACCTCGACCTGGGTCAGCTGCTCGAGGCTGAGGCTTTTCAGCTGAGCCGGCGACTGGGCGTGCGCCACCGCGAGTACGATGAAGGCGAATACCGGGTACAGGAACCCCGGCAAAGGGAGGGGCGGAGAATTGCGCACGGCTGGGACCGGAAAGCGAAACAGCTGAGTGGCGCGTTCCAACCTACTTCCGCTCGGGAGTGCTGTGGGAAAATGCGCCGGGATATTTCCGGTAAATTCGAGTGACCCCGGGCGCCGGTTCCGCCCGGGAGGACGGGGGGATGGCCAACGCGCCTTGTCACGGCCCGCCCCCGGACGACGGGCCCCGGCCGCACGGGGGGCCGGCCGCATCCGGCCGCGGCGCGCGTGAGCGTGCAGACGTCGCATGATGTGGAGCGGGGAGACGTGCGGCGGCGGCGACGGCGGAATCGCGAGGTGGCACTCGCGGTATCGGGAGGTGGAGCGCGTTGTCCCCAACGCGCTTGGCCCGGCCCTGCGTTGCCGAGCGATCGAGCCGGGCGAACCCGCTCGACCGAACCCGGAGCCGCGCGAACCCGTTGGGGACAACGGGGTCCATCTGCCGCGAGCAGGCGTTTGTCCCGGTGCCGCACCTACACATTTAGACCTTAACCCTTAAACTCCGGCGCTCGGCGCTCGGCGCTCCCGCGCTTGGCCGCTCCGGCGCTCCGGCGCTCCGGCCCCGCGCCCCCCGCGCCGGCTCTCGCCATGTCCGATTCCTTCACGTTCGCTGCTTCCGGATCGACCGTCGTGTCGGGGCTGCTCGACGCTCCGCCGTCACCTCGCGCCTGCTATGTGCTGGCGCACGGGGCCGGTGCGGGAATGACGCATGCGTTCCTGGCGACGATCGCCGACGGGCTGGTTGAACGCGGCATTGCGACGTTGCGGTATCAGTTTCCGTACATGGAGCAGGGGGCGCGCCGGCCCGACCTGCCGAAGGTTGCGCACGCGACGGTTCGGGCGGCCGTCCTCGAAGCCGGGCGACGGCTGCCCGGCGTACCGCTGTTCGCCGGCGGAAAATCCTTCGGCGGGCGCATGACCTCGCAGGCGCAGGCGGCGGAGCCGTTGCCGGACGTCCGCGGGCTGATCTTCCTCGGCTTTCCACTGCATCCGGCGGGGAAGGCATCGGTGGACCGGGCGAAGCACCTGTTTGAGATCGGCGTGCCGATGCTTTTCGTGCAGGGCACGCGCGACAAGCTGGCGGAACTGCAACTGCTCGAGCCGGTTTGCCGGGAACTCGGTCAGCAGGCTCGATCTCCGCAAACGTCCCAGCACCGCCGCTCTGGCGTTTCCGCGACCCGTGGCCCTGGCGTTTCAGCAGGTGGCGATGGCGCATCCGCCGGCGACGAGGCAGGGACGACTTCACGGCTGAGCACGCTGCGGCTGATTCGCGACGCGGACCATTCGTTCAAGGTGCCCGCGCGTTCCGGCCGGAAACAACCCGAGGTGTTCGCCGAGATCCTCGACGCGATCGCCGGCTGGATGACGAGGGACTCGATGCTCGCCACCGACGTGCCCAGCAACGTGCTGCGACCCACCGGCTCCTGAGATAAAGCTCGGGAACCCGAGCATTATCGCGGATAAAGCACTGAATCCCGAGCGTTATGCCGATCGAGCCAGCGCGGGCGTCGGTTTGAGTGCGAGAGGCAGGCCCCGGAACGGCCGGCCCAGCGGTCCGGCCCTACCCTCAAGCCACGTGAGTTTGTAGCCGCGGCGCAGACCGCGGTCGATTAGGCCTGGTGCGTCCAGCGGTTCCGGCCCGAGAGGCAGGCCCCGGACGGCCGGCCCAGCGGTCCGGCCCTACCCTCGAGCCACGTGAGTTTGTAGCCGCGGTCCGCAGACCGCGGTGGATTGGGCCTGAGGTAGGGCGGGACCGCTGGGCCCGCCGTCTGTCGAAAATGAGGGGGTGAGGGCACGCCGCCCACAGCACAATCGGAGCGCAACCGCGAAGAGCGCGAACAGACGCGAAAGCCCGGGACGACCGCACGCCTTCGCGCTCCTTCGCGCTCCTTCGCGGTTACCTGCCTTGGTCCGAATCTGTGTCCCTCTGAGTTCGTCTGTGGTTCAAGCGGTTCGAGGCAAGCCCCGGACGGCCGGCCCAGCGGTCCGGCCCTACCCTCGAGCCGCCGCTTTCGTAGCGGCGAGCGCCAGCGAGCCGACGGTAACGGTACACGTTCTCCGTTGCTCGCTGAACCGCCGCCTCGCTGTAGCCGACGTTCAGCCTTCAGCCCTTCAGCTTTCAGCCCTTCAGCCTTCCGCCTTCAGCCTTCCGCCTTTTCCTCAGGCCGCCGGTCGAAGCCGGTCATCCCACTTCGCGGCCTCGGCCTCGGTGGCCGGGCGGACGTCCTTGGCGGGCACCCAGGCGCCGCCAACTCGGAAACGCACACTGAGAATCTGCAGCCCGGTTTCCGGGTAGGTGTGCTGACTGATGACGCGACCGATCTGTCCGGCGTATTCGCCGGCGGTCACGAGGATGATCTTTGCGTTCATGTTCACGGGCCGCGCCCCGGCCGTGAGGGCCCGGACAACGACAAAGAGGCCGGTTATACTCCTACAACGCCCAGGAATCCAGAGGGTGCTTTGTTAGTATCCAATAAACAACGTCTTGAGAAAGTTTCACTCCAAGCGGGGGTGAAACTGCCTCCGGGACGCCCCGGGCACGGCAGCTCGGGGCGCCTTCCACAACATGGCTCATCAGCCTCGGAGACCTTAGCCCGTACTCCTCAGTGCCCGGCCCCTAGGCCTTGGGCAGCTAAGCTTCAGGAGTTTGGGCCTTAAACCTTAGCCCCTTACTCCTTAAGCCCTCGGCGCCTCGGGCCGAGGCGCCGAGGCCCCGAGTCAGGGCTGCGGGACTTCACCCGGCAGTGACTTCAGATACGCGACGATCGCCTCGGCATCGTCGCGATTAAATCGATACGCCGGCATGGGCGGCAGCGGCCCCGGACGTCCGTTGGGACGTTCCCCTGTCATGAGAAAGTGCACGATCTGCTCCTGCGTGTAGCCCGCGGGCAGCCCGGCGAGCCGCGGCGCAAAAGGAGCCCACGGCATCGGCGCAACGGGTGTGAACCCGATGGGAGCGCCGGTGAGGTGTTTGCCTTCCAGGAACTCGCCTTTCTCCGAGCGCGGCGAGTGGCAGTCGATGCAAAGACCGGCGCGGTAAACCAGGTAGTTGCCTCGCGCAATCTGCTCCGGGGTTGCGGTGGACGACGAGGACTGACCATTGCCGGCGATGGCGGCACAGGGCAGGACGAACACGCTCGCAGCGGTCGCTGCAGCGGCGATGACGATTGTGGGAATCGTTTTCATGGTGGGTGGGAACAAAAGAGCGCGAGAACGGAAAGGAGAAATGGCCGTGAGGCCAACGAGGTACTGCAATTCCGGTGCCGGAACGGGCGGCAACAACGTGGGAGCGCCTGCTCCAGGCGGTGAGTGAACGTGGACGCTATTTCGCGGATGCTTCCAGTGCGGCACGAACGAGAGCCCTGACGGCCCAGCTCTTCACTTCGCGGGCGTACTTGTCGTCGATGCCGATCACATCGCGTGCGACGATCATCGACTCAGGCCCGAAGATCATGGCGAGAGCGGCGCAGAGCTTCTGGTATTCCGCGTCGCCAAAGCGGTGGCGCGCCGGCGCGAGGGCGGCCTCGATGAGCGGCCCGCGCCGATTCTGGCGAACCGGGACGGAGCTGTCCTCCAGCGCGCGCATCACCGAATTCGCCAGCATCACGCGGAGTTGGGCCTCGTTTTCGTACACGGCCTTGTGAAGGGATGCCTCGGCTTCGTCGATGCGAGCCTCGGGATCGTCGGAGGTGTTGTTGGCGAAGAGCTGCTCCGGGCTGACGACCGAGCTTTCCGCGGCGGTTTCGGCGAGCAGGACGTCGACGGTTTGAAAATGCCGGTAGGCGGTCGCACGCGAGACAAGTGCCTCCTCCGCGACTTCCTCCATGGTCGGCTTCCGGCCCTTCTTGAGCAGACGAATGCCTGCGAGAAGCAGGTCCTTGCGGGTGCGTAGCTCCTGGTTGCTCTGCTTGCGAAGCGCGCTCACAGGTCCTTGGGGAGTTGTTGGAGGATGGCAGCGAGGTCGAGCCAGACCTGCTCCTGCTGAATCTGCCCATCCGAGGTGAAGTTGATCACATGCAGCAGGCTGAACGTCACCGGACGATCGCGGCCTTCGACGCCGAACGGCTGACCAGGCGCGCGACCGCTCCAGAGCGACTCGTCGACGAGGAAATCCTTGCCGTAAAGCCGGCGGATCGGCTTCACGTCGCTTTCGGAAAGATCGCTGAAGAGCCGCTCGTAAAACGGCCGCGCCGCCTCGCGTCCGTGCAGGACGCCCATCGGAGAGCCGACAACATCGTGGGTCGCATCCGGGGCAAGGGTGGCGAGAACGCCGTCAACATTGTCATTTCCTTCAAACGCGAAGTGCTCGTCGATCTTCCGGTCCATCTGCTCGGGCGTGAGTGGCATGGGAGTGTGGGTTGTGGGTTTTCGTGGGCTTCGTGAGACGACAATATCGGTATGAGACATTCGTCTAAAAGAAAGACGGAAAACTCTACACCCGCTCTAGGTTCCTATGACAAAGCAGGATAACCACGAAAGAATTGGACAGGAGGTAGGGCCGGACCGCTGGGCCGGCCGTCCGGGGCTGCCTCGAACCGCTTGAACCACAGACGAACTCAGATGGACACAGATTCGGACCAAGGCAGGAACCGCGAAGGACGCGAAGGCGTGTGGTCGTCCCGGGCTTTCGCGTCTGTTCGCGCTCTTCGCGGTTGCG
>JAJYAR010000002.1 GCA_021779435.1 bacterium | reverse complement strand
CGACGTCGCGGACCCCGCCGTCAAACCCGCGCGAGTCGTCCCTGAAGTGACGATCAAGTCCGTACGTCCTCCCTCGCGCACCGCGGCTAATCCCGCGACGCAACGTCAGCCGTCGCCGACAACCGCCCCCATTCCATCCCAGCCGGCGAGCGCCACACCTGCGAAGCCCGCGGCGCTTCCCGCGCCGGCGATACCCGCATCCGCGGCGCCTGCCGCTCCGGTGCAGGAGACCAAGGTTGTCGCAGCGGAAACGCCCGTGGACGCCGTTGCGCCTGCACCGGCCCCCGCCGGCGAGGCTCCAGCGAATGCGACGGCGGTGGCTGAGGCGCCGGTTTCGCCAGGGGTGGCGAGCGCACCTGTTGCGCCTGTTGCGCGGCCGAAGCGGCAGCGACCGACGGCGGAGGCTGAAAGCGATACCGCTGACGTGGTGACATCGGCTTTCACCGGGCAAACCTATCTCATCGCATTGGGACTGATCGGCGGCGGCATTGGGTATCTCGGCTGGCGCGCCCGGCAGCGGCGGCTCGCGTTGGATGCGACGGTGGTATCGGGCTCGCCGTTCGAAGCCCCGGAGAGCAGTGCAAACGGAGACGCGAAGTTCACGCTGGAGCTCCTGAATCAGCTCGAATGGAAGCGCTTCGAGGAACTCGTGGCAGCCTATTACAACAAGACCGGGGTGGTGGCCGCGCGCACAAAGACCGGCCCATCGACGCCCGTGCAGATCCGAATCTCGTGGAAAGGGGAGCAGAAGCCGTTCGCGTGCGTGAAATGCATCACGCACACCCAGGGTCTGATCGAAGCGAAGCCTGTTCAGGATCTCTGCGATACGCTGGCGGCGGAGGACATCCGTCGCGGGTACGTTGTCACGACCGGCAAATTCGGGGTTCCGGCGCGGGACCTCGCCGAGGAGAAGCATGTGACGCTGCTGCCGGGCGACCTGCTTCTCGAGAAGCTGAACGCGCTGCCCGAGTCGGCACGTGCGGAACTCCTGAAGCTCGCCACCGCGGGAGACTACTCGACTCCGTCGTGCCCCCGCTGCGACATCGCGATGGTCCGGTCCTCGGAGGATCGCACCGCGTGGAGCTGCGTGCAGTGCGGCGACGTCGTGCGCCAGCCATAAAAAACCCGCGGCGTTTGGGGCCGCGGGTCTGAAAGTGGTAAACGATCGGGGGCTCGCTCAGGCGCGGCCCAGATACGAACCGTCGGTGGTGTTCACGCGGATGACATCGCCTTCCTTGATGAACAGCGGCACCTGCACCACGAGGCCGGTCTCGACCTTGGCGGGCTTCTGAACATTGCTCGCGGTGTCGCCCTTGATGCCGTCGGCGGACTCGATGACCTTCAGCGAGACGGTGCTCGGGAGGTCGACCGAAAGCGGACGCTCATCGACGAAAAGGACGTCCACCTTGCCGCCCGGCGCGAGGTAGTTCTTCACATCGCCGAGCTGCTGTGCGTTCAGCTCAATCTGCTCGAAGGTGCTCGGATCCATGAACGCGAACGAGTCGCGATCGGCGTAGCTGAACTCCAGGCTCTTCTTGTCGGTCGGCATCACCTCGATCGTGTCGGTCGACGCAAACCGCTGGTCCAGGGCTTTGCCGTACCGAAGATTACGCATCTTGATCTGCACGAATGCGCGGAGATTACCAGGCGTGCGGTGCTGGGTTTCCATGACGAGGTGTGGCTCGCCATTGAATTTGATGACCTGACCTTTGCGGATGTCGTTGGCTGCGGGCATGGACGTGGAGCGATTCGGACTGCGATGTGTGTCTGTAGAAAACGGCTACTGTGGCCGGGCGCCGTTGGCGGTGTCAAGCCGCCTGCGCCGGCCGGACTACGCCGGCCTGACGGCCGGCTAATGGAGAATGCAGAATGTAGAATGCAGAATGCTGAAGACGCTCCGTTTGACCACGTCCGGTTCGACGGGTGCTTGGGGCCGCCCCGTCATTCTTCATTCTGCATTCTCCATTCTGCATCAGGCGCGAAGCGCCGCATCAGGCTTGCGCTCGGCGCGCCGGGGCGCCGAAACTCGGCCGTCCATGAAACAACGCACCCTCGCGAGGGAAGTCTCGGTTAAAGGTAGCGCGCTCCATACGGGAGATGTCGTTACGCTCACGATGAAGCCAGCACCGGTCGATCACGGTATCGTGTTCCGGCGCATGGACGTGCATGGCAACCCCGAGATCAAGCCGCGCGTGGATTTTGTCGGAGACCTCGTTCGCGCGACGACCATCCAGTCCGGCCACGCCAAGGTGCATACGGTGGAGCACGTGCTGAGCGCCCTTCATGGATGCGGCGTGGACAACGTCATCATCGAGATGGACGCGTCGGAGCCCCCGATCATGGACGGCTCGGCGATGCCGTTCGTGAATCTGATCCTCCAGGGCGAGCCGATTGAGCAGGAAAAGGATCGGGAGTATTTCGAATTGGATTCGCCGGTTTCGGTCACCCGCGGCAACCGTTCGGTCATCGCGCTGCCCTTCGACGGGCTGAAGATCTCGTGCACGTCCGCTGACGATCGCGGCATCCATACGCAGCATCTTTCGCTGACGATCGACCCGGAGGTGTACAAGACCCAGGTTGCCGCCGCCCGCACGTTCACGATTTACGAGGAAATCGAGGAGTTGCTGAAGCTCGGGAAGATCCGCGGCGGCTCGCTTGACTCCGCGATCGTGATACGCGGCGACAAGATCCTTTCGAAGGAGCCCCTGCGGTTCAAGGACGAGTTCGTCCGCCACAAGATCCTCGATATCATCGGCGACATTCTCCTTCTCGGCATGCCGCTCAAGGCCCACATCGTGGCAACGCGTCCGGGGCATGCGATCAACGCCGAGCTGACGAAGCTCATTTTCGACAAGCTCCAGGAGAGGAAGAGCGGCGGCGCCAAGCCCGCTCCGGCGCGGCCTGCGATGGTCCTCGCCAACGAGACCTCGCTCGATATCCGGCGCGTCCTCGACACGCTGCCGCACCGGTACCCGTTCCTGATGATCGACCGGGTGGTGGAGTTCAAGGGTGCCGATGAGCTCAGCGCACTGAAGAACGTCACGATCAACGAGCCCTTCTTCCAGGGACACTATCCGGGCAACCCGGTGCTGCCGGGCGTGCTTCAGATCGAGGCAATGGCGCAGGCGGCCGGCATCCTCATGCTCCGGAAAATCTCCGCCGAAGGTAAGACGGCGCTGTTCATGAGCTGCGACAAGGTGAAGTTCCGGCGCGCGGTCCGCCCTGGCGACCAGCTCGTGATCAATGTCAAGATGACGAAAAGCCGCGGCAACAAGATCGGCGTCGCCGAGGGGGAGTGCCTGGTCAACGGTCAGGTCACCTCGTCGGCGGAACTGATGTTCGCCGTGGTCGACAGCTCGGAGGTCGATTGAAAACAAGCCGTCCATGCAACGCGTCTCCGCGGGGCGAAACCCGGCGGGCGACGCCGCGGGACGACGAAAGCAGGACATCGCGATGACGAAGATTCATTCCACCGCCGTGATTGACCCCGGCGCCCAGCTCGATGCGGACGTTGAGATTGGCGCGTTCGCCTATGTCGGAGCGGGCGTCGTCCTTGGCGCGGGGACGAAGCTGCACCACCACGCAAGCGTCGAGGGCAACACCGTGCTCGGCCAGCGCTGCGAGGTGTTCCCGTATGCGTGCATCGGCGGCAAGACGCAGGACCTGAAGTTCAAGGGCGGCAACCCAGGCGTCCGTATTGGTGACGCCAACGTATTCCGCGAGTACGTGACGGTGCACTGCGCGACCAACGACGGCGAGAACACGAGGATCGGCGCGAACAACACCTTCCTGGCCAGCACGCATATCGCGCACGACTGCGTGCTCGGCGACCGGATCGTCATGAGCAATGGCGCGGTGCTCGCGGGTCACGTGCAGGTCGGGGACCACGTTGTCATTGGCGGCTACGGCGGCGTTCACCAGTTCTGCCGGGTTGGATCGTTCGCGATGGTTTCCGCCTTTGGAAAGCTCGTGCAGGACCTTCCGCCGTATTTCATTGCCGACGGATCTCCGGCCGAAGTGCGGGCGATCAACAAGGTCGGCCTCGAGCGCGCCGGATTCACGCCGGAGCAGATGGATCGCGTGAAGCAGATTTACCGCATGCTGTACCGCGAGGGTTTGAACCGCACGCAGGCTCTGGAGAAGCTCGCCGGCAGCCCGGAGGCGCAGACCGCGGAGTTCCAGCACGTGCTTGGATTCGCGAAGCAGAGCCAGCGCGGTATCGCACCCGGCGCCAGGTAGGGCGCTGTGCAGCGCATGAGAGGTTTAGGCGCTGAAACGGCCAGGCTGTAGGAAAAGTGCGACGTGGACGTCTGCACGTAGGAGCGAGTTCATTCGCGATCGTCGGCGCGCCGGCCGGCGCGCGCCGCAGCCAGGTCCCTCCTTGAGCACGCGCACAAAAAAAGACCGGACAGATCGTCCGGTCCTGGTGAATGGGCCTTCGGTTCGCGCCAGCGGCGCGAACCGGCTCACTTCTTCTTGTACACCGTCGCGGGATCGAACACGCGGCGGCTCGTGAGCTCGAGCTTCATGGACGACGGGTCGTCGGCCTTGGCGGAGCTGGCGAGCTTGCGGTAGAAACAGGACTTGTAGCCGTTGTGGCAGGCGGCGCCGCCGACGTTCTCGACCTTGATCATGATGACGTCCTGATCGCAGTCGACGAGCAGCTCCTTGACGAGCTGGGCGTTGCCGGATTCCTCCCCCTTGATCCAGAGCTTGTTGCGGGAGCGGCTCCAATACGTCGCCTTGCCGCTCTTGATCGTATGCGCCAGCGCCTCGGCATTCATGAACGCGAACATCAGCACCTCGTTGGTGACGTGATCGGTCGTGATGCACGGAAGGAGCCCATCCGGGCCAAACTTGGGCTGGAACGTCGAGCCGAGTTCGATTTCGGCCGTGTTCGTACGAGCAGGGAAGACGAAGGACATGATTTTTCCGGGGGCAAGGACAGGCGGTTTTCCGACGGCGTGCAAGCCGGCTCTCCTACGTAGTTGTGCCAGCGAGCTCCCGCAAATAGTCGAAGCTGTACAGCCCGCTGTCATGGCCGTCGCTGAAATCGAACCGGATCGCGTAGTTGCCGACCCGTTCCCACCCGGTGACCGTGACACCCTTGAACTGCTTCGGGCCGTCGCCGCCGTATTGGTTTCCGAGGATGTCGCGCTCGCCCATGTTGGCGGCGCTCGGTGACGCGGCACGGAGCTTCTCGAACCCGAAGTAGCTCTCCACCCCGTCATCCCAAACGATCGCGAGCTCGTTCCCGATGACCTGGACGTTGGTGGGCGTATGCATGGGAAGAACAAGAAGAACGCCTGACCGAAAATCGCCAATCCCATTCCGCGGGCGAGTGTGTCGTGTAACCCAATACCTGAAACCGAGGTTGACCGCGAATCACGCGAAGGGACGCGAAGAAAGACAAAAGCCTCCGAGCCGGCCCCGAGGATTTGTCACCTAATGGGTGACAATTTGTTCGTTCCCCAGAGGAGTTTTGTCACCTAATGGGTGACAAACCAGTGTCGTTTCAGAAGGGAGTGGGCGGAAGGTGTAACTATCGTCAGTGTCTCGATACCGACTTTGCCACGGAGGCCACAGAGGGCCAACCCGAGCCAAGCCGGAGGCTCGCGCGACAACTCTCACTCCACGAGACTGCCCACGCCGGCAACCGGGCGGCCAGCGAACAAGGTATTCTCTGTGAACTTCGTGTCGGAGGTCCGTGCTCTCTGCGGCCGGTCTGGTTTGGATTTCAGGCGATAGGTTGGGTATTCAGGTAGCGGGGGAGGGGCGAAACGTCGGGCCCCGTTGCGAACAGGCGCAACGCCGGTATCGGTGTCGGCGATGAACCCGCAAGCGCCTGGTCAGATGCCGCAAGTGGTCGTTGTCGGGGCGGGGTTCGGAGGTTTGAGCTTCGCCCGGAAGTTCCCGTCCAGGCTGGCGGAGCTGACGATCATCGATCGGCAGAATCATCACGTTTTCCAGCCGCTGCTTTACCAGGTTGCGACGGCCGCGCTGGCCGCGGTCGACATCGCTCAGCCGGTCAGGGGGCTGTTCGGTGCGCGGCCGAATCTGCAGGTGATGATGAGCGAGGTGACCGGCATCGATCTTGCGAACCGCCGCGTGGTGCATGAGCGCGGCGAAATGGGGTACGACTACCTCGTGGTGGCGGCCGGTGCGACCACGAGCTATTTCGGACACGACGAGTGGGAGCGGCATGCCCCCGGATTGAAGGGCCTGGACGACGCGCTCCGGATTCGCCGGCAGATTCTCCTTTCGCTGGAGCGGGCGGAGACGGAGTGCGATCCGGCGAAACGCGAGCAGGCGATGACGATCATCGTCGTGGGCGGCGGCCCGACCGGTGTGGAACTCGCCGGAGCGTGCGCGGAGCTGACCCGTTGCGTGGTAAGGAAGGACTTCGATCACATCGATCCGCGCAAGGTTCGGGTGTTGCTCATCCAAGGAGGGGACCGCGTTCTGCCGACGTTTCACGAGTCGCTCTCGGCGAGCGCGCAGAAGCAACTCGAGGCGCGCGGCGTGGAGGTCGTCACCGGCAAGCACGTGGAGGCGGTGCTCCCCGGCGCGGTGGTGGTCGGCGGACAGACCATCCGAGCCGACAGCATCATCTGGGCGGCGGGAGTCCGCGCCGTGCCTCTTGCCCGCAAACTCGGGGTCGCGACGGATCGAGGCGGGCGTGTCCTCGTGAACCCGGATCTGTCGATCCCGGGCCATCCGGAGGTGTTTGCGATCGGGGATGTGGCAACCTTGAAGGATGCGAACGGAGTGGAGGTTCCCGGCGTGGCCCAGGCCGCGATGCAGATGGGCAGGCATGTGGCGGGCGTGATTGAGGCGGAGCTCCGGGCGCGGCAAGAGGGGGCGGACGGCGCGCACGATTTCGCGAGAACCGCCTTCACGTTCCATGACAAGGGATCGATGGCGACGATTGGCCGTTCGGCAGCCGTCGCGGAAATCGGGAAAATGCGACTCTCGGGTTTTCTCGCCTGGCTCGCGTGGGGTTCCGTCCATCTCCTGTTTCTCATTGGTTTCCGGAACCGGTTCTCTGTCCTGATGCAGTGGCTGTATTCGTATTTCACGTTCAAGAGCGGCGCGCGGATCATCACCGGTGGACCAGGCGAAGCCCCAGCTGACCGGCAGCTGTCGTCCAGTCCGGCCGCTTCGCACGAGACGGCCGACCCGCGCCCGGCGGCAATCCACTAGGAAGATTTCGAGTCATGATTCGCCGAACCGGGTCGATCTCCGCGAAGCCGGAGGTGATCCACAGATGAACACAGATTCGGCACAAGGCATCGCACTCTCGAATCGCCCCCGCCGCGGCGCTTGACAGAAGAATGTGAGTGTACTACTGGTCTAGTACACCATGAATCTGCTCGATCAGGAATGGCAGCTCGAGTTTCACTCGGGGATTCCCGTTTACATGCAGATCATCCATCGCGTGCAGGCGGCGGTTGCCGAAGGTCTGCTCAAGGAGGGCGATCAGCTCCCCACGATCCGCGCGCTTCATCAGAAGCTCGGTGTGAATCCGAACACCGTCGTCCGTGCGTACCGGGAGCTGGAGCACCTTGGCGTCCTCTCGGCCGAGCACGGCAGCGGATGCTTTGTCTCCCCGCAGTCTGCCGTCAGGCCGCCGGCTCTGCCTGCGCGTGAGAAGAAGGCGAAGCTGCAGGAAATCTGCGCCCGGGTTGCGGCTGAGGCGCGCAGCCATGGCATCACTCTCAATGAAGTCGTTCAGCAGTTGAGAAACCAGAACCCCGCCTGACCATGTCACTCCGTTCACGTCTCGCCAACAGCTGGGAACTCTTCCAGCGATCCCTCCAGGTGATCCGGGCTCAGCCCCGGCTCATCCTGTTCCCGATTGTGACAGCAGGGTGTGCCCTGCTGCTTGTGGCCTTCTTCCTTACGCCGGTGGTTCTCCTTCTGATCGGTGTCCATGGAGGAGGCGGAGATTGGGAAGCTGACGTCCGGCGTTTCGCTCCGGCGTTTTACGCCTATGGCGCCCTTGCGTACGTCGTGGCGATGTTTGTCGGGACATTCGTCAATGTCGCCTTTTACAACGAGATCTTCCGCGCGCTGTCCGGCGAAAAAGTCTCCCTCCGGTCGGGGCTGCGGTACGCCAGGACGAAACTTCGTTCGATTCTGATGTGGAGCCTGCTCGCCTCCACGGTCGGCCTGCTCATCCGCTGGATCGAGGACCGGCTCGGCTTCGTCGGAAAGTTCGTGATGTCGCTGGTCGGCGCCGCGTGGAGTGTCGCATCCGTATTTGCGATCCCGGTCATTATTCGCCGCGAGGACAGCAACCCGCTCGCCGTCCTGCGCGATTCGGCTTCGACGCTGAAGAAGACCTGGGGCGAATCGCTTGCGGGCTACATCGGGATCCAACTCGGTGGTCTCGCTTTCCTGGCGTTCGTCGCCTTCTCGGCCGTGGTGGGCATCGGCTTTGGTGTTCTGCTCGGCTGGGTCGAGGTCCTCTACATTGTCATCCCCCTGGCCCTCTTTGCGCTGGTCGCCTTCGGGGTGGTGCTGGGCGTCGCGGGCGACGTGTACCGGTGTGCGCTGTATGTGTACGCGACGGAAGGAGTCGTACCTGGACCCTACACACCCGAACTGATGAACGCGGGGTGGAAGGTGAAGAAGAAGTAGGCTTGCCGGCGCTGCCGGCCGAGACGGCGCCCTTGGGAGCGAGGAGCGGGTATTCCGCTCACAACCCGCATTTCAGGGCGCGCGTCGCCTCCGGGTTAAATCGAAAGCGAGAACCTGATCCAGGATCGCTCAGCGCGTCTTTGCGCTGAGGTACCGGTGGATGCCCTCGGCGGCCTTGCGGCCGTCGCGGACGGCGTGAACCACGAGGCTGGGGCCGCGAACCGAGTCGCCGCCGGCGAACACGCCGGGAACGCTCGTCATCTCATTCTTGTCAACCACAACGCCACCCCAGTCGTTCGTCTGGACGGCGGCGAAATCACTTCCGGCAGGGAAGGGCACGGGATCGAAGCCGTAGGCGACGATCACGATATCGGCATCGACCTCGAACTCGGAACCGGGGACAGGCTGCGGTTTGCGGCGACCGGACGCGTCGGCCGCGCCGAGCGCCATGCGGACGCAACGGACCGCGCCGACGGAGCCCTTGCCATTGTCGGCGATCGAGATCGGATTCGCGAGAAACTCGAAACGCGCGCCCTCCTCGAGCGCATTGTAGTACTCCTTGCGACTGCCCGGCATGTTCGCGAGGTCGCGGCGGTACAGGCACACGGCGGCCTTCGCGCCGGCACGCAGCGAGGTGCGGAGGCAGTCCATCGCCGTGTCGCCACCACCGAGGACGACCACGCGTTTGTCCTGCACGTCAATCGACGAAAAATCAGCGGCCGCTTCCGGCACGTTCTTCTGGATGAGGAACGGCAGCGCGGCGACAATCCCGTCGAGGTCGCCACCGGGGACGTCGGCGAGCTTCGGCTCCTGTGCGCCGAAGCCGAGGAAGATCGCCTCGAACTGCGACTGGAGTTCGGTCAGCGAGATATCGTGGCCGACGCGGACGCCCATCTTGAAGACGACGCCGTTGCGTTTCAGCAGGTCGATGCGCCGGGCGACGATGTTCTTCTCGAGCTTGAACGAAGGGATGCCGTTGACCAGGAGGCCGCCGGCGATGCGCATGGACTCGAAAACGGTGACATCGTACCCGAGCTTCGCGAGCTCGTCGGCGCAGGCAATTCCGCCGGGTCCGGCGCCAATGACGGCAACGCGACGGCCGTTCGACGGTGCTGAAACGGCGCGAACGTCGTCATGTGCGAACGCGAACTCGTTGATGAAACGCTCGATGGCGCCGATCGAAAGGGGGTCGCTCTTGCTGTTGATGATGCAGGCACCCTCGCAGAGCCGTTCCTGCGGACATACGCGCGAGCAGATTTCCGGCATGTTGCTCGTGGAGCGCGAGACCTCGGCGGCCTCGAGGAAGCGGCCCTGGGCCGTCAACGCCATCCACTCCGGGATCCGGTTCGCCAACGGGCAACCCTGGCGGCACAGCGGTTCCGGGCACTGGATGCAACGCGCGGCCTGAGCGCGCGCGGTTGCCTCGTCGTAGGTTGCGTAAATCTCACGATAGTCGGAGACCCGATCCGCCGCGGCTCGCTTCGAAGGGGCGGAGCGACCAATGAGGGACCACGCATACTTCGCGGTGGAAGGCGTCAGGGTCGGCAGCGGCATGGGCGTGAGAGAGTCTGGGTGTCCTGGCGCTTCTACTATGCGCACGAACACACCCGTGGACTCGGCGATTCTTGCGAATCGATGCTCACTCCTTGCGCAGGTTGTCGCAGTCGCGAAAACCGAGGCCGCGGAGGTCCGATGTAGCCGGCCTCCGCAGAGGCCGGGGTTCGGGGTAGGGCGGGACCGCTGGGCCCGCCGGGATCGAGGCACCAAGGCACCGGGGTCTGCGGACCCCGGCTACAATAAGGCATCGCGTTCGGGTGTCTGGTGTAGCCGGCCGCGGCAGAGGCCGGGGATCGGGGTAGGGCGGGACCGCTGGGCCCGCCGGGATGGAGGCACCCAAGGCACCGGGGTCTGCGGACCCCGGCTACAACAAGGCATCGCGTTTCGGCGTCTGGTGTAGCCGGCCTCCGCAGAGGCCGGGGATCGGGGGTAGGGCGGAATCGCTGGGGCCCGGCGGGATAGAGGCCCCCAAAGCTCCGGGTCTGCGGACCCCGGCTACAACAAGGCATCGCGTTCCGGCGTCTGGTGTAGCCGGCCTCCGCAGAGGCCGGGGATCGGGGTAGGGCGGGAGCGCTGGGCCCGCCGGGATCGAGGCTGAGGACCCCGGCTACAACAAGGCATCGGCGTTTCGGCGCCGGGTGCAGACCTCGAGTTTCAATGAGTCCGACCTCTCCCGAAATCGTCCCTCCAAGTGCGCCGACAGCTCCGCGACCGATCCGAGCTCCGAATTCAGCTGGCGCAGCGCGACCGGCACGCCGAAGCGTTGCGTCAACGCGGTCGCAACCTGGGCGAGCAGGAGCGAATCAAATCCGAGTTCCGCGAATCGGTGCGACGCGAGATCGCTCTCCTCGACATCCGTGAGCTCCCGCAACACGTCCATGATCTCGCCAACGGTTGGAATCCGCGGATGGGGGCCCGCCGACTCGGGCGACGCTGCCCTGCCGCTGCGCCGATCGCGCGGCGCGCCGGTGGCAAGGGGAAGCGTGGTCGAACCCGGTTCAATCCAGCATCGCGTCCGTTCGAAGGGGTAGGTGGGAAGCTCCGTCACGCAATGTCGCTCTCCACCGTGGACTCCATTGCGCCACTCCGGCGTGCAATTGCCGGTCCACAGGAATCCGAGGGCCGCCAGCATCGATGCAACGTCGCCCACGGGCGTCCGTTCGGGATCGAGCGTGGACGTGATTCGACACCCGGCCGGACCCGCATCGGGGTGCTGTCTCGCGAGCGATGCGAGCGAATTGCCCGGACCGACCTCGAGGAGGAGTTGATAGCCGGAGTGGACGAGTTCGGAAATCCCCTCGGCAAAACGAACCGTGCCGCGCAGATGTGCATTCCAATACGCGGGGCTGACCGCCTGCTCCTGCGTGATCCAGGTCCCTGTCAGGTTCGACACCCACGGGAGCGTTGGCGGTCGCAGCGGGATCCCGCGGAGCAGCTTCTCGAGCCCGGCCGACGCCGGTTCCATCATCGTCGAGTGGAAAGCGTGGGTGGTTGCGACGTGGCGGCACGCGACCGCCCTGCGCGAGAGTTCCCGTTCGACTCCTTCGATCAGTTCGAACGGGCCGGAAAGGACATTGATGAAGCGCGAATTTGACGCGGCGAGGCTGAGACCCGGCACCAGCAGTTCACGGGCCTGCCGTTCCGGCAGAAGCACGGCCAGCATGGCGCCCCGCGGAAGCTCAGCGATGAGCCTGGCACGTTCGGCGACGAGCATCAGGCCGTCCTCGAAACTGAACACACCGGCGACGCACGCCGCCACGTACTCTCCGAGGCTGTGGCCAATCATCGCCGCCGGAAGCACTCCCCACCGCCGCCAGCGCTCTGCAAGCGCGTACTCGATCAGGAAGAGAGCCGGCTGCGACGTGCGGGTCTGGACAAGCGGACTGCTCAAATCGAGCGGCTCCGGCGTCATGCACAGCGCCGACCGGGGCTTCGGTTGCGACGCGCCTCGTGGCTGCCCGGCGCCGTGGGCGGAGAACAGCGCCGCGCGCAGGTCGATGCCGAGCCGGTCGTGGAGCAGCCTGCATCCCTGGTCGATCGTCTCCCGGAACGACGCGTCGGTTTCGCAAAGCTCCCTCGCCATGTCGATTGTCTGGGCGCCCTGTCCGGAGAACAGGAAAACGACCTTCCCATCGCCTCCGGTGCCGTCGGTCACGCGTTCCTTTTCCCGCGACTCGAGGACGGAAACGGCGTCGCCGATCCCTGTGACCACGCAGGCGCGCCGGTGCTCGAAGTGTCGTCTGCCCGTCTGCAGCGTGTATGCGACGTCTGCGAGGTTGAGCGACGGATGTCGCCTGAGGTGCGCGGCCAGGTTTCGCGTCGCCGCGTCGAGCGCCGAGGCCGTCCGGGCGGACAGGACCAGCAGCTGCGGTTCACCGGTGTTCGGCCTGCCGGGAGCCTGCGGAGGCGCCTCCTCGACCACGACGTGCGCGTTCGTGCCCCCGATGCCGAAGCAGCTGACGCCGGCCCGGCGTGGCGTCGACCCGCGCGTCCATGGGCGGAGGCGGTTGTTGATGTGGAACGCGCTGCCCGCCAGCTCCAGGGCAGGGTTGGCGTTCTCGAAATGAAGGGAGGGAGGAATTTCTCCGTGTTCCAGCGCAAGGGTCGTCTTGATGAGACCCGCAACCCCGGCCGCGGCGTCGAGGTGGCCGATATTGGACTTGAGCGAACCGACGGCACAGAAGCCGGGCCGGCCGGCCGCGGGTCCGAACGCCTTCCTCAACGCCGCGATCTCGATGGGGTCGCCGAGGGGCGTGCCGGTTCCATGCGCCTCGATGTAGGAGATCGTCGATGGGTCGACCGCGGCCATCGTCTGCGCCAGGGCGATGCACTCGGCCTGGCCCTCGATCGCCGGAGCGGTGTATCCAATTTTCATGTGCCCATCGTTGTTGATGGCGCAGCCCTTGATCACGGCGCGGATCCGATCCCCGTCGTTCAACGCCTCGCTGAGCCGTTTCAGGACGACGACGCCGGCGCCCGCACCCGGGACGGTGCCCGTCGCGGCGGCATCGAAGGCCCGGCAATGACCATCGGCGGACATGATGCCGCCCTCGACGTGAAGATAGCCGCGATTCACCGGAAACGGGATCGACACGCCACCGGCAAGGGCGACGTCGCACTGGTAGGCGAGGAGATTCTGGCAGGCGAGCGCGACCGCAACCAGCGAGGTGGAGCAGGCGGTCTGGACGTTGATGGCCGGACCGCGCAGGTCCAGTTTGTAGGCGACCCGCGTGGCGAGGTAGTCCTTGTCGTTCAACGTGAGCGCCGCGAACAGCCCGAAATCATCGAGGAGCGGACCGTTCGTGAGCAGGTTGCTGAGCAGGTACGTGTTGAATCCCGAGCCGGCAAAGACGCCGATGGACCCGCCGAACGACGGCGCGTCGCAGCCCGCATTCTCGAGCGCCTCCCAGGCACATTCCAGGAACACGCGCTGCTGCGGGTCCATGATCGCCGCCTCGCGCGGGTTCATCTGGAAGAACGCGGCATCGAACCACTCGGGCCGCTCGAGCGCCGCGCGGGCTCGGACGATCCGGTGGTCGTTCGGATCAGGCTCCCGCTCGATGGACAGCCATTCGGACTCCCCGGGCTCGAAGCGTTCAACCGCTTCACGACCCTCCCGCAGATTGCGCCAGAATTCGTCGATGGTGGCCGCCTGGGGAAAGCGGCCGGACAAACCAATGATCGCGACGGATTCGGGGGTGGGGTCGATGCTCATCTGCGGGAGGACGTGAAGATCAAGTCCGTCAGCCGGGAACTCAGGGCGCGGGTATGTCGTACACCTCGAGCATGGCCGATCCGGTGCCGGAATTGGCGCCGCTGAGGATCGCGGTGTAGGAACCCGGCTGCAGCGTGATCACGATCGCCGAATCCGTGCTGCCGGTTGTGAGCGGGAAGGCGCCGGTCGCGCCGGCGGCGGCGGTGACGTCGGACGCCGTCGCTGCGAACTGCGTGGCGTCCACCGGTTGCGCGGTTCCCCAGTTGTCGTTCTGCGCGACGAGGACTCCCTTGGCGTCGACGAGCTTCAGGACCGGGTCGGCAAGAACCCCGGAGACACCGAAGCCGGAGAGCCCCGGCCCCACGCCGCGGACAAGCACGCGTTTGGGTCCGTTGCCGTTTACCACGAAGCCGCCGATGAGAACGTCGTCGCCGGTGCCGACCTGGCCGCGGGTGGAGATGTTCACCAGCTGCTTGGTTGGAAGTGCCGCGTTGGCGCTCACGTCGTAAACCTCGATCAGCGTGAGCCCGCTGTTCGATGACGACCCGACCTGCGCCGTGTAGAGCCCTGGAGGCAGCGTCAGGAGAAGCGCCGCGTCCCTGCTCCCGGCGTTCAACTTGAACGCGCCGACGCTGTCCCCGGCCGCCGCGATCGCGGTGTCGTTGTTCCAGCCGGTGTTCGATGCGATGTTCTTCCGGTCGCTGTTGAAGACCTGCAGTTGCGGATCCGCGAGCCCGTTGCCGAGTCCGAACCCGGCAAGCCCCGGACCGACGGCCCGGATGAGAATCGGCTTCGGCTGGCTGCCGGTCACCACGAAGCCCGCGATGGCGAAACGTGACGCGTCGCCGCCCGTGACCCGGAGTCGCGACGAGATGTTGATCAGCCTGTCCGTCGGCGCCACGGCTGTGCTCAGGCCGGCGAAGGCTATGGCGGCCGTGGCGTTCAGCGTACCCGTGATGGCGGCCTTATCGGAATCAATGTTCCCGACGAGCGTGGCACCGTCCGTAAGCGGCACGTTGAAATCACCGGAGCCGGAAAGCGTGCCCGTCCCCGAGTAGGTGCGGGTTGGTGTGACCGCAACGGCGAAGGCCTGGCCATTGGGGCCTGCGACGAGATAGGCGGCACCCGAGGCCGACTTCGGCACGTTCGCGACATACAGGCCGGCGTACCGCGCCGTTGGCCCGGACGGCGGCTGAAGCGTGGCCTTCAGTGCGATTGTGGCGGATAGCGTCGCGGACAACGTTCCGTTCGCGACGGTGCCGGTCAGGGTTTTGTTGGAACCGGGGTCGCGCGTTGAGAACGAGCCGTCGGAGGCGATGTTGAATTTGAACACGAGTGCCTCGCCGGTCTGCGCCAGTCGAAGGACGAGCATGCCCTTCGTGTTGTCGGTGGAGACCGCCGCGCCGAAGTCGTCGTCCCCCGCCTTCGCGAAGAAGACCTGCGGGCCGACGGCGGCGACAACGAAGGTGAGGTCGATCGGCGTCGCCGCGCTGTAGGAATCGTTGCCCCCCTGCGAGGCGCGCACAACGACAGTGCCGGCCGCGCCGGTGAACGTCAGCGTGTTTCCGCTGAGCACGCCGGGGCCGGTGACGAGCGTGTAGGTGACGGGCAGCCCGGAGGAGGAGGTGACCGACAGCGGAATGCTGGCGCTGGCCATCACGTTGCGCGTGGTTTCGCCCGCGCTCATTGCCTGGGCTGCCTTCTCAACGGTGATCGTCGTCTGGGCGCTGGCGGCTGCCCACGTCCCGTTGCCCGATTGGTAGGCCCGCACGACAATCGTGCCGGGAGCCGACGCGGTGAGCGCATCACCGGAGATGGACCCCGGGCCGCTGACAATGGAGTACGACACCGGGAGCCCCGAGGAGGCGGTTGCGCCGAGCCGAAGCGGCTGGCCCACGAACGCGCCCGAGGTGGGAGCGTTGAACGTGACCGTCTGGGAAAGAAGGACTGGCGGGGGCGGAGGTGGAGGCGGCGGGGGCGGTGTCGCGGGTGAGATCGCAAACGTGATCGTGCCGGTTCCGGAGCCCGCGGCGTTCGTCGCGACGGCGCTGGCAGAGTAGGTGCCCGATGCGGTCGGCACGCCGGTGATTGCGCCTGTGGTGGAGTTGATCGAGATGCCGGGAGGCTGGCCCGAAAGAGAATACGAGGTGGGGTTGTTCGTCGCGGTGACAACGCCGCTGAGGGCTGCTCCGACCGTGCCGGTGATCGTCGAGGCGGTGACCACGGGTGCGGACGCGCGGGCGGAAACGGTGATGGAGAGCGTCACGGGCGCGCTGGTGCCCGCGGCATTGGTGGCGGTGAGCTGTGAGGAAATCGTCCCGGCCGCGAGCGGAGTTCCCGAAAGGACTCCGGTGGAGGTGTTGAGCGACAAGCCGGTGCCGGCGAGATTCGTCGCAGCGAACTGGGTTGGACTGCCGCTTGCGGTGATCTGGTAGGAGAAGGCGGTACCCACGGTGGCCGAGGCGGACAACGCGCTGGTGATCGTCGGGGGCGTCGCAGGATTGCCGCCGACGTCGACGCTTGGGCCTGCCGCGCCGGGGCCGCCGATGAACCAGTTCGTCGCGGTGTCGCGGATGTTGGAGGTCGCGCCCCCGATGGCCAGCAGGCTGAACGATCCGGTGCCACTGAACGTCACGGGAATCGTGAACACCGTGTTGCCAGTGTTCGCGGTGATCGTTCCGACGGTGGCCGTCACCCCGGACGTTGGCTGCACGAGGAAGTCGTCAGGACTGACGCCCGATACCGCCTCCGAGAACGTGACGGTGAACGACACTGACGTCGTGACAGGCGTGGAGGCGGTGAAGTTCACGATGGACGGTGCGGTGATATCGCTTGCGGGGCCTGCGAGCAGGGGTACCGGGTCGCTCGCGGCGAGACCCGCGCCAACGAATGCATTGCCGGAAGCGTCTCTGATCCCGGTATTGGCGGTGCGGATCGCGAGCTGCAGGGAGCCGCTGCTGCCGCCGAAGTTGAAGGCGACGCGGTAGCGCGAACTCATTTCCTGCGTCACGCCGGTCACGGTTGCCGTCGCGGTGCCCTGCGTGCCGAAGACATAGTCGGAGGCATCGACGCCGGTCACCGGCTCGCTGAATGTGACAACGAAGCTGGCGGTGGTGTTGGTTGCGGTCGAGAGGTCGACGGCGAACCCGGTGATGGCCGGCGGGATCGCGTCACCGGGGTTGGCGGGGGCGACGGTGATGGTCAAGGTCACCGGTGCGCTTGTGCCGCCGTCGTTGGTGGCGGTGATCTGCGACGTGATCGTGCCGGCGGCGGCGGGGGAGCCCGAGATCTGGCCTGTCGTCGTGTTCAGGGTGAGCCCGGTTCCGCTGAGGTTGGTGGCGGCATAGGACTTCGGGGAGTTTGTCGCGGTGATCTGGTAAGTGAACGCCGTGCCGGCGGTGGCGCCGGCTGAGGACGAGCTCGTGATTGACGGAGGCGCGACGTACGCGAGCGCCGCGGCGAGATTGAGCCTGCCCCCGGAAACGGTCCTTCCGGCCATGGACGGCAACGGATCGACGGTGGCGAGAAGGCGGGCGATGATCTGCTGCGGCGTGTAGGACGGATAGCGGGCGATGAGGAGTGCGCACGCGCCGGCAACATGGGCGGAGGCCATCGAGGTCCCGCTGGGGCTCTGGTAATCGGAATCGTTGCCGGCCCACGCCGAGAGAATCTGCTCTCCGGGCGCGCCAAGATCGACGGTCTGGGCTCCGTAGTTGGAGAATCCGGCCTTGGCGTCGTTCCGGTCGGTGGCGGCGACGGCAACGATGTTGGTGTACTCGTAACTCGCGGGGTAGAGCGGAGTGGCGTCGTTGTTCGTGCCGTCGTTGCCGGAGGCGGCGACGACAATGATGTTGGCGTCGCGCAGGGCGGCGATCGCGTCGCGCAGCGCCTGCGAGGTGAACGTGTAACCGCCCCAGGCGGCGGTGACGATGCGGGCGCCCTTCAGCCGTGCGTAATCGAGGGCGGTGATCGCGTTGGACACCGTGTACTGGCCATTTTGATCGATGAATTTGCAGGCCATCAGCTGAACGCGCCAGGCGATGCCCGCGATGCCGACTCCGTTGTTTCCGACCGCGCCCACGACTCCTGCCACATGCGTGCCGTGGCCCCAGTCGTCGGACGGGTTGCCGGAATGATTCAGCACGTTGATCCCGTAAACATCGTCGACATAGCCGTCGCCATCGTCGTCGACGCCGTTCGTGCGCTTGTCGCGCCCCTGGCTGTCGGTTCCCGTTTCGCCGGGGTTGGTCCACAGGTTTCCTGCGAGGTCCTGGTGGGTGAGGCGAATGCCGCTGTCGACAACGGCCACGAGGACGTTGGGGGCATCGTGAAGGACATCCCACGCCTGGACTGCCATGATGTCGGCTCCGGCGGTTCCACCGCCTGCGCCGGTGTTATTGAGGCTCCATTGCTGGCCTGATTGGAAGTATGGATCGTTGGGGACCATCAGGGCGCGTGCGTACTGGTCGCGCTCCGCGTACTCGACCTGTCCGCTCTGCAGAAGCGCCGCGATCACCTGATCGACGTCCGCCGTGGCGGGCACTTCGAGGATCGTGATGTTCCGCATGTTCGTTAGCGTCGCCTGGACCCGGCAGCCAAGATCCGCGTAGAGCCTGGCAAGCGCGGCGGGGTTGGCGGTGGCTTTGGGACGCAGCAGAATGCGGATCGAAGCCGCGGGCGTGACCGCGCCGGCCGGGGATGTCTGGGCTGCGGCAGGGGGCGGAAGCGTCAGCGCCGAGGCGGCGAGGAGCAGGACGAACTGAAGGAGTCGGCGGATCACGGACGTCGCGGTGGACGCGAAGGAGCCGAAGAACGCGGTGGCGTCAGGCGTGGCGAGCGGTGTGAGAGCGGGCGACTCCGGCGCGCCGGGAAACGTCGGGGAAAAAGCGGAACCGTGCATGTGGGCAGTGGGATTTGATGAACCACCGCGACCGAAATGGGCGGACGCGGGCGTGGCTTAGTTTCCGTGCCAGCACCGCGGTTATGGGCGCAAATTGCGCTTTCCTGTGCACGCCTTGTATGCGACGTGTCCGCAGTAACTTACGTGCGCGTCAATGGGGTTGGTCCCTGACCCGAAGGTGGGTTTTGGCGGAGCTCCCGCGTCCCGTCCGGCGCATCCCCGCGGACCTTTCGGGATGGCGGTTTAGTAACCGGCAGACCGACTCCAACCGAGGGAAACCTGCGCGCTGTCGATCGTCTTCTTGAAGACGTCCGGAGTGGGGAACTTTGCGAGATAACCGGTGGCCCCGAGCTGCTGCGCACGCGCCTTGTCGGACTCGAGATCGGCCCCTGAAAGCATGAAGAACGGAAGGTGACGGAGGGAGCTGTGGCTGCGGACCCATTCGAGCACCTCAAAGCCCGACTGGGCCGGCATCTTCACGTCGCAGTAGATGACAAACGGCAGCTGCTTGTCGGAATCGGCCCGGGTAGCCGCGTTCAGGAATGCGATCGCGTCGTCGCCGCTGTTCATGGTCATGACGGGGTTGGCGATACCCGCGCGATCAAGAAGACGCCTGGCGAGAAACAAGTCCTCTTGACTATCGTCGATCAGCATCACCGGGCGATCGGTAGGAAGGGGAGGCATTCGGGTCGAACCATGACAGTTTGTCGCAGCGACGCAACTCTTTGGAATCGTGGAACCTTCTGTGGTGGATGGGGCGGCGGGCCTCGCTGGTGAGCCCGGCGATCGGCATTTTGTGGCGGCAGCGCATGACTGATCGGGGTGACAAGTGGATGCCGTGTGCGGCGCGGACGGCCGCTTTGAAAACCGAGCCCGAGCTCCACCGTGGTGGCGTGCTGTGCTGTGAGCTACGCGCGCTTTTCCATTCCGGCTTCCTGCGCGGTGGCAATCCGCTAGGGTGACGCGCACGACATGAACGAACTCAGTCAATATCTGAAGGCGGGCGACCGGTTTGCGGAGCACAGCGGGATCGAACTCGTGACGGTCGAGCCCGGCCACGCGGTGACGCGGCTGGCGGTCGAGCCGTGGCACATGAACGCCATCGGGGTCGTGCAGGGTGGGGCGATCTTCACGCTCGCGGATTTCGCCTTTGCGGCGGCGTCAAATTCGCACGGGACCGTCGCGGTCGGCGTCAACGCGAGCATCACGTTTCAGAGTGCCGCACGCGGCGGGGTGCTCACGGCGGAGGCGCGGGAGGTCGGGTCGAATCCGAAACTCGCCAGCTACACCGTTGAGGTGAAGGACGACGCCGGTCGGCTCGTGGCCATTTTCCAGGGCCTCGTGTACCGGAAGAAGGATCCCATGCCGCCGGCGGCGCACTGAGGAGATCGGCCCGGGCCAGGCACTCGCGCCTTGTTGTAGCCTGGGTGCGGTGACCTTCGTCAGCCACTCGCTGGCGCAGCCACGCGCCCGAGATGAGTACCGGCGCAGCGGTTTCAATCGTTCTTCACCACCGACACCTCGCCGTTTCGCTCGAGCGTCGCCTTGCGGACTGATGCCATCGAATCGACGCCCCTGATCCGCAGGTCCTCCTCCAGGTCCTGGCGATTCAGCGAGTGTCTCAGGAGCATTCGATCCTGGATCGTGCCGTCAACGACGAGCTCGGCGGCCTCTCCCTTGACCAGAAGTGCGACGCGGTCGAATCGTGCCGCGGCCCAGCTGAGAGAACGGTGGAGAAGGACAAGCACGAAGCCCATGACGATCGTCGCCACCAGCGGTGCCGAGCCGTTGATGGCTCTCGCAAGGGACGACGCGAGGACGAACGTGAGCAGCACGTCGAGCGCGTTCCGGCGGGCGAAGAACCTCTTGTGCGCAAGGCGGAGCATCACAAGCGCCGCAAGGAAGACGACAAAGGCCCTTGCCGACATCTGCAGCATGTTCATGTCGCGCGGCTCCGTGTTCAGCGCGAGAAGGTTCTCCAGGAAATGCGGGGCTTCCATGCACCCGTTGACCGGCATTTCTCCAGCCGGTTCGTCGGGGCGACGAGGGCGCCCTCCGGGGCTTGCAGCGACGGCCCGGGCCGGTTTGCTCGGTCGCACATGGAGCTACGCCACGTCCGGTATTTCCTGGAAGTCGCTGAAACGCTGAATTTCAGCCGCGCCGCCGAGCGTCTTCGCGTCGCCCAGCCTGCGCTCAGCAAACAGATCCGCGATCTCGAGGAGGAACTCGGCGGACGGTTGTTTCACCGGACAACCACGAAGGTGAGCCTGACCGAAATGGGGCACTACTTCCGGCAGCAGACACGCAGGCTCGTGATGCAATTCGACATTGCCATCACCGGAGCGCAGCAGATGTCACGCGGCGCGAGCGGCACGCTGCGTGTCGGCTGCGACTGGCGCATGAGCCTGCGGCTGATTCCGATCGCCGCCGCCGCACGACGTTTCCGCGAGCTCAATCCGAAGCTGTCGGTCCAGTTCGTGGAGATCCCGTCCCACGAGCACCTCAATGCGGTCCGTGACCACGCCATCGACCTGGGCTTCTCGGCCTCCATTTTTCTGGGCACGACCGACGATCTCGAACTCCGCCGTCTGTGCGCGATTCGGATGAAGGTGCTCTTCCCGCGCGGTCACCGCCTGTCGACGCGTTCGAAGGTGACGCTGCGGGAGCTGAAGAACGAGCGCTGGCTGGCGCTCGATTCCGAAAGCGTGCCCGGCTACCGCGTCCTGATGTCGCAGATCCTGCAGTTCACGCCGAAATACGGACTTACGACCACCTCGCTGCCGGGGCTGGTGGCCCACGTCATCGCCGGCCATGGCATCGGTCTGGTGCCCGAAGGCGGTGCGGGCGCTGACGACGACGGCGTTGTCGCCGTCGACACGGATGTCACGCCCATGGAAGTGTTCGCGGTTTCCACGCGCGACAACGCCTCCCCGCTTGTTTCCGCTTACCTCGACGTTCTCGAGGAGCTCATGGAGCAGCGGCACCGGTAGCGCTCGAATACGATCGGTTCGATCGAGCCCGCCTTGGCCAAGGCCGGGCCCCGGGTGCGCCGCCGGGTTATATCTCCGGGGAATAGGCGCTGTGGCCACGAGGCATTTCCGCAGGAGGGCGCAACCCGGTAGAGTCCTCCGTTTTCCAGGCCGGCAACTGCCGGCATGGGCACTCATCCAGCCATGAACTCTCGTGTAATCGCCTCGTTGGTCTTCGCTCTCGCCGTAGCGGGCGCGATCTTTGGCGCAAGGTTTCTCAAGGACCGCGCCACGGCCACTGCCGCCGCCCGGGCCAGAATGACCCAGGCGCCGCTGACCGTCAGCGCGGTCGCCGCCCAGCAGCTTACGTGGACCAACACGGTCAATGCCGTCGGCTCGCTTGCGAGCTATCGCGGAATCACCGTGAAGACCGAACTCGAGGGCGTGGTACGCCGGATCGACGTGACTTCCGGCGCCGTGGTTCGCGCCGGCGATCTTCTCGTGGAGTTTGACACGTCCGTCGAAAGCGCGCAGCTCGCCGGAGCCGAGGCGCAGGCGAAGCTGGCGGATTTGAATCTCGCGCGTGCCCGCGACCTCCGCGCCAACGGCACGAACACCCCGGCCGACCTCGATGCCGCGGAGGCGGCGCTGGCACAGGCGCGTTCGGCGGTCGACCAGCTCCGGGCAACGATCGCGAAGAAGCGGATCGTGGCGCCGTTCGAAGGCCGCCTGGGAATCGTTCTCGTGTATCCCGGCCAGTTTCTCGGCAAGGCGGAGTCCATCGTCGAATTGCAGACGCTCGATCCCATCCATGCCGACTTCACCGTGTCCCAACAGGAGATCAGCCGGCTCGCCGTCGGCCAGCGGGTGAACGTGCGGGTCGACGCGCACCCTGGCCGCATATTCAAGGGCGCGATCGAGGCGGTCTCGCCCACGGTGAACGAGGCGACGCGCACGATGCGCGTCCGCGCCACCGTCGCGAACCCGGGCGAGGCACTGCTCCCCGGCATGTTCGGCAACGTCGAGATCGAGCTTCCGGGCACTGAAAACGCGGTCGCCCTTCCGAGCGCCGCGATCGTGTACAACCCGTACGGTGATTTTGTGTACGTCGTCGAGAAGGGAGTGGCGCAGCAGCGGTTCGTGCGGACCGGCCCCCAGCGCGGCAACCTGATCGCCGTCCTCTCGGGCCTGAAAGCCGGCGAGGAGGTCGTCACCTCCGGCCAGCTCAAGCTCCGCAATGGCGTCCCGGTGCAGGTCGACAACACCGTCGCGCCGTCGGCAAACCCGGCACCGTCGCCGAAGGACAGCTGATCGCGAGGCGCCCATGAGATTCACCGATCTGTTCATCAAGCGGCCGGTGCTCGCCACCGTCGTGAACCTGTTCCTCCTGCTTGCCGGCTGGCTCGCGCTGCGCGGCATGACGGTGCGGCAGTATCCCGAGACCAACAACGCGGTCATCACCGTCACGACCACGTATCCCGGCGCAAACGCCGACCTGGTCCGCGGCTTCATCACCACGCCTCTCGAGCGGGAGATCGCCTCGGCGGATGGCATTGACTACGTCGAGTCGCTCAGCGCGCCCAACATGTCCGTGGTCCGCTCGCAGCTGCGGCTCAACTACGACCCGAACGCCGCTCTCACCCAGATCACCTCCAAGGTGAACCGCGTCCGCAGCGAGCTGCCTGCCGGCGCCGAGGATCCCGTGTTCGACATCCAGGTGGGCGAGAGCACCGCCGGGATGTACCTGAGCTTCACGAGCAGCACGCTCGCCTCCAATCAGATCACCGATTACCTCGTGCGCGTCGTCCAGCCGAAGCTGTCGACGGTGCCGGGCGTGCAGAAGGCGGAGATCATGGGCGGGCGAACGTTCGCCATGCGCGTGTGGCTCAAGCCGGACAGGCTTGCCGCATTCGGCCTGAGCTCGTCGCAGGTGTGGTCCTCGCTCGCGGCCCAGAATTACCTCTCGGCCGTCGGCAAGACCAAGGGCGAGACAACGCTGGTCAACCTCAACGCGAAGACCGACATCCACTCGGCCGAGGAATTCCGCAATCTGATCATCCGCGAAAGCGGAGGAGCGGTCGTGCGGGTGGGGGACATCGCCGACGTCGAACTCGGCGCGGACGACTACGAGACCAAGGCGCTTTTCCGCGGACGCGAGGCGTCGCTGATCGCCATCTCCGTCCTTCCAACCGCGAACTCGATCGACGTGATCAAGCGCGTGCGCGAGCTCTGGCCCGAGATCCAGGCGCAGCTCCCGAGCAGCATCGAGGGCGGGGTCGTTTACGATGCGACGGAGTTCATCAACGAGTCCATCAACGAGGTGCTCAAGACGATCCTCGAGGCCGTCGTGATCGTGATTGCCGTCGTGTACCTTTTCCTCGGGTCGTTCCGATCGGTCATCATCCCGATCGTCGCCATCCCGCTGTCGCTGGTCGGCTGCGCCGTTCTCATGCTGGCCTTCGGGTTCTCGATCAATCTGCTGACGCTGCTCGCGATGGTGCTCGCGATCGGACTCGTGGTGGACGACGCGATCGTCGTCGTCGAAAACATCCACCGCCACATCGAGGAGGGGCTGACTCCGTTCAACGCCGCGTTGAAGGGCGCCCACGAGCTCGTCGGTCCGGTGATCGCGATGACGATCACGCTCGCCGCGGTTTATGCGCCTCTCGGACTCCAGAGCGGCGTCACGGGTGCGCTCTTTCGAGAGTTTGCGTTCACGCTCGCCGGGTCCGTGATCATCTCCGGGTTTGTCGCGCTGACGCTGTCGCCGATGCTCTCGTCGCGCATGCTGCGCCACAACCCAAACCCCCGCGGCATCGAGCACTTCCTGGACGTGACTTTCGAGAAGCTGCGGTCGAGCTACGAATTCCTCCTCGACCGCGTGCTCGACAACCGTGCCGGGGTGTACGGGATCGCGATCCTGATCCTCGTCGCGCTCGTACCGTTCTTCCTCATGACGAAGAAGGAACTCGCCCCGCCCGAGGACCGCGGATTCGTGATCGCGATGACGAAGGGCGCGCCCAACGCGTCGCTCGACCAGGCCATGCAGTCGCTCGGCCAGCTCAGCGGGATCGTGTCGTCCTTCCCCGAAACGAACAACTTCTTCACCGTCGCCGGCATCGACATGTCGTCGCGGCTGCCGTCGCCAAGCTCCGGACTCATTGGCATGCAGCTGAAACCCTGGAGCCAGCGCGAGCGCGGTTCAGCCGCGGTGAGCCAGCTGCTCACGGCGAAGTCGGGTGCGGTCGCGGGCTTGACGACCGCGGCCTTCCTGCCGCCTTCGCTTCCCGGCGCCGGTTCCGGACTCCCCGTGCAGTTCGTCGTCTGCTCGACGGACAATCACGAACGCGTCGTCGAGGTCGCGAGCGAGCTCCTCAAGCGGGCGGTGGCGAGCGGCAGGTTCGTGTACGGTGACAACGACCTGAAGTTCGACCAGCCGCAGGTCGACCTCGAGCTCGACCGCGACAAGGCGGCCTCGCTCGGCATCAGCATGCAGCAGTTCGGCGCCGACATCGGAACGATGCTGGGCGGCGGTTATGTGAACCGGTTTTCGATCCAGGGACGCGCCTACAAGGTCATCCCGCAGGTGGCGCGCGGCTACCGGCTCTCGCCGGACCAGCTGGGCGATTACTACGTGTCGTCCGGCAAGGGCGGACTCGTTCCGCTCTCCTCGGTCGCAAAGCTTGTTCCTTCGGTGCAGCCACGCGACCTTCGCCGGATGCAGCAGCTGAACGCAGCGACGATTTCGCTGCTGCCGGCTCCGGGCGTGTCGATGGGCGACGCGCTCGAGTGGCTGACGGCGGAGTCGAGGAACGTCTTTCCGGCCGGCTACACGTCGGAGTTCAAGGGCGAGCTCCGCCAGTACGTTCAGGAAGGCAGCTCGCTGCTGGCGACGTTTGCGCTCGCGCTCGTTGTCATCTTCCTCGTCCTCGCCGCGCAATACGAGAGCTGGCGCGATCCTTTCATCATCATGATGGCGGTGCCGCTCTCGCTGGCGGGCGCGATGGTGTTCCTGTTCTTCGGGGCGGCGACGCTCAACATCTACACGCAGGTCGGGCTGATCACGTTGGTGGGTCTGATCACGAAGCACGGCATCCTGATGGTGGATTTCGCGAACCGCCTTCAGGAGCAGGGGCATGATGTGCGTTCAGCCATCGAGCATGCAGCGGGGATCCGGCTGCGGCCGATTCTGATGACCACCGCGGCGATGGTGTTCGGTGTCCTGCCGCTGGTGTTCGCTCACGGTGCGGGCGCGGAGGCGCGGTTCAGCATGGGGCTGGTGATCGCGGCCGGCATGGCGCTCGGCACCTGTTTCACGCTCTTCGTGGTGCCGGCGTTCTACATCCTGGTCTCGCACAAGCGGACTGTGGCGTCGAAGCCGGTGTCCGCTGCCCGGCCCGCGGAGGCGGCGCTGAGCTGAGCGACTTCGCACGCTGCGACGGCCGGAGGTGTGCCGTCGCGGCGATGCGACCTGTTTTCCCATGCAATCGTTACGTACCGTCCTGAGTCGAATCCTGCTTGGCGGCGTGCTGCTCTCCGGGGCCGCCGCACACGCGGCGCCCCCGGCGGCGCGCGTGGCGGACCCGCTGCCGCATCCGCTGACACTGGAGGCGGCGCTTGCGTATGCCGCGGCGAACAACCCGGGGCTGCTTCGCACGCGCGAGCAGATCCGCGAACAGGAAGGCGTGTTCGTGGAGGCGCGCGCCGCGCGGCTGCCCTCGTTTTCGGCGTCCGGCCAGTACTCGCGAACCGATCGCGAACTGCTCGCCTCGCCGATGTACGCCGATGAAAACTGGACGGCGGGCATCACGGCGCGGCAGGTCGTGTTCGCCGGGGGCGCCCTGCAGGCGCAGGCGAGGGGACGGCGCGAGCAGGTTGCGGCCGCCCGGCTGGCATTCGCGGCAGCGGTGAACGACACGCTGCTCCAGGTGCGCAGTGAATTCTACGATGTGCTTCTCGCGCGAGAGTTGATCGGCGTTCAGGAGGAGGCGCTCCGCGTGCTGGAGAGCGAACTCACGAACGCGCGTTTGCGGCGCGGCGCGGGAACGGGATCGGAATTCGACGTGCTTCGGGCAGAGGTTTCCGTCGCGAATGCGCGGCCGCCCCTCATCCGCGCCACGAACGCATACCGCACGGCGCAGGACAGACTGCGGGCGACGCTTGGCGCGGCTGCGGGGGATCCGGCGCGTGCGACCGAGTTGGAGGCGCAGGGGACGCTCGAGGTCCCGCGCGTCGGAATCGAGCTCGCGGACGCGCTCGCGGCGGCCCGTGCGCAGAGGCCGGAACTGCAGCAGCAGGAGCATCTCCTGAAGGCGGCGGAACAGGGCGTCCGCGCCGCGCGCGCGGGTCACCTGCCCACCGTGTCGGCAGTCGGCGGATACGAGTGGACGAAGCCGTCTCTCGTCACCGCCCCGCAGAGTCACCTCGACGGATGGACGGCGGGGCTGCAGGCGCAGTGGTCGGTGTTCGATTCAGGAGCGACGGCCGGCCGGGTTCGGCAGGCGCGCTCGCGGGTGAACCAGGCGCGGTACGGCGCCGAGGAGCGGCAACTCGCGGTGGAGGTTGAAGTGAGACAGGCGCACTCGTCGCTTGTGGAGTCTTTGGAGCTCCTGCAGTCCTCCGGCAAGGTGGTTGAGCAGGCGCGTGAGAGCCTGAGACTCGCGCAGGCTCGTTTTCAGGCGGGCACCGCGACGCAGCTCGACGTCCTGACCGCGCAATCGCAGCTCACGCTTGCGCGTTCGAACCTCGCTCAGGCGGAGCACGGTCATGCCGTCGCGCTCGCGAGCATCCGCCGCGCGATGGGGCTGCCCGGCGAGGCAGGCGCGCGGTGAAGGGTCGAAAGAAACCGGCGAATTTGAACGGAAGCGAACGAAGGAAACGAAGGTTTTCGCAGGGGAGGAGTGGGATCCGAGCAAGGCATGGGTAACCGCGAATGCCGCGAACAAACGCGAAGACGTGTGGACGTCTCGGGATTTCGCGCCTGTTCGCGTCCTTGGCGGTTCACCCTGGCTTTTCATGTGCTCCGTTCGCTCTGTTACCTCCTGTGAAACAAGTCGGTGGCCTTGGGGATTGCGGATGAACCTGCTCCTACAGTCCGAACTGGCCGCGGGCCCTTGGCCGGCTCAGTGTTCACCTGTGTCCGTCTGAGGTTCTGCCTGGGGACGCCGAGGCGCCGGTTCAGTCCCGCACATCATCGGAGTCGGTCACGATGAGCAGCGAAATGAGGGCGATGATGACGACGGCGCCGACGACGTTCATGGAGGGCATTCTACGCCGCGAAGCTGCGGGCCGAGAAATGCCGGTTTCTGATAGACCTATGCCCGGACGGAATAGCGCCTTTCTGGAGGCCGGCGGCCAGTTATATCCGGCAGGCATAACCCCTGATCGCGGCGGCATTTCACACGGAGCCGGCGTGTCGGTATGCTCGCGACATGTCCCTGCGTGATTCCTCACCGTGCCGACCGGAGGAGGATGTGACCGTGGCTGAGGCGGACCGCAGGGCAAAACAACCGCGCCAGCGCCGGGAGTCGTTTGGGTACCCGGCGCCGGCGCGAGAAACCGGCCGTTCGGGCCCCGTCGTGAGTCCCTTGACGCCGCCGGCGCTGTGGCGGCTGATCGAGATTGGCGAGCGTGCGGGGTTGTCACGATCTGCCCACCGGCCGAACCTCGTGAAGGCATTTGTAAGGGGAAGTGCAATACACCCGGCGGTGGCGCGGGTGCTCCGCGCGTTCGACGTCGACGCGACGGGCTTTTTTGTCCTGGTGGCGCTGTTCGCCGCCCGCGGGCGTCCGCTCGACATTGCGGCGCTGTCCGGCGAAACCCTCGCGGATCGCGCCGAGCTTGGCGGCCGTGTGGCGGAGCTTGCTCGGAAAGGCATCCTGAGCTGCGCTCCCGGCCTGCGGAACCGTGTATCGATTCGGCTGACACCGGAAGGGCGGCAGACCGCCGTCTTCGCCGTGTACCGGGTGATCGACGCGGCGAAGCTGGGGTGACTGCCCCAGCGATTTCCTGCGGTCGCGCGGGTTGTAGTTGCGGGTTCGAGGTCGCGGCGGAGGCGGCGTGGATGTCGCGAAAACGTAAAAAGCGGAATCGGGCGATTCCCGGGGGCGGCACCCTGTTGCCAGACGTTGGCGGGAGGCATGCTGGGGCATGCTACGGCAGGTCTGAGGTTTCGCGCCGGAGCAGGGTACTGCACCGCGGCGCAAACGGCTGGTCCGGCGGTGAATAAGTTTTTGAGCCATAGGACCGTCTTTTCTTGACCTTTATGGGGTAAAATGGGTTGAAATGGGGCGTTTTGGGGCGGGTTTGCTGCCTCCAACATGTCTCAACTGGGCAAAGCATTCTACACGGGCCTCTTCAGGCACACCTTGGACGACAAGGGTCGACTCACGATCCCGTCGGCGTGGCGTGCTGCGCACGGAGAGGCCGACGCGTTCCTCGCGACGCCCCATCCGGATGGCTACATCGCGGTGCTTCCGCCGGCCCAAGTGGAGCGTCTGCACGCCAAGATTTCCGAGCAGAAGCTGAGCGATGCGTCGGCGCAGGCGTTTGCCGCGCGGTTCTTCTCGCAGACCCAGAGCTTCTCGTTCGACAAGGCCGGCCGCATTGGTCTGACGCCCGACCTGCTGAAGCATGCGGGAATCGCCAAGGACGCGGTGCTCGTCGGCTCGCTGAACAAATTCAACATCTACAGCCCGGCGCGGTGGCAGCAGGAAGAGGCCCGCACGGCTGGCGAAAACTTCGGCGACCTGATGCGCCGTCTCGACATTTGACCATGCGCCGCTCCGGAAAAGTGAAGTCGGGAGCAGCTCGCACGACGGCCTGTCGGACGGCGATGAGCGCCTCTGCCGCGGCGCGACGGACGGTTGCGGTCTGGACAAACCCGGACGTGGTTTCGTTTCCCGCACCGGGAAATGTGACGCCGCGGGTGCGTGCGGGGCTCGTGCTCAGATCCGTGGGCAAGGGCAGGAAGAGCGAGAGGAGTGTGGCCCATGGGTCCGTCTCTCGATGAGGAGCCGCGCACGATCATGACGCCCGGCCACGAGCCTGTGATGCTGCGCGAGGTCCTTGAATACCTGGCGCCGCGCGCGGGCGGCCGGTATCTCGATTGCACCTTCGGCGGCGGTGGACACACCCGTGCGCTGTTGGCGGTGGCGGACACGCAGGTGATCGCCCTGGATCGGGATCCAACGGCTGCACCGCGGGCGGCGACGCTGCGCGAGGAGTTCGACGGGCGGTTCGCCCTGATCGACCGCGATTTCGGTGCGCTCGCGGAGCTGCCGATCGAGCGGTTCGACGGCATTCTTTTCGACCTGGGAGTCTCGTCGTTTCAGCTCGACGAAACCGAACGCGGTTTTTCGTTCCGCCAGGACGCTCCGGCTGACATGCGCATGGACCCCAGGTCCGGCGTTCCGGCGAGCCTCTGGCTCGAAACGGCAACGGAGGAGATGTTGGTGAAGGCAGTTCGCGATTATGGCGAGGAGTCACACTGGCGGAGGGTCGTCCGCGCGATCATGGGGGCCCGCGGCTCGGGCGCCCTCGCGCGGACGACTTCGCTGGCGGCGCTCGTCTCCGAAGCAATCCCCGCGAGGGATCGCCACACCTCCCGCATCCATCCGGCGACCCGCACCTTCCAGGGAATCCGGATCGCGGTGAACGACGAGCTCGGCGCCATCGAACGGGCGCTGCCGGCCGCGTTCGCAAAGCTCGTCGCGGGCGGCGTGCTGTGCGTCATCAGCTTCCACTCCCTCGAGGATCGCATCGTGAAGCAGTATTTCCGCCGGATGTGCGGACAGCCCGAGAGCGCCAGCGACAGCACGCCGCAGGACCTGCGCGTGAAACTCGCCGAGCCGCTGACCCGCAGGCCTGCCACTCCCGACGATGCGGAGACCTCCCGCAATCCGCGCAGTCGTTCCGCCAAGCTGCGGGCGCTGCGCAAGCTCTGATTTTCCCCACACCCCGGCTGCGTCATGAAGACTTCAGGCACCCACGCATTTGTTAACCAGATCCTCGTCGGGCTGATCGTGACGATCGGCTTCGGTGGGACTGTTGGACTCGGAACCGTCTGGATGCGCCACCAGATCTCGGTCGTCGCGGATACAAACGCATCGCTGCAGAAACAGATCATCGAGACCGAGCGTCGCATCGCCGACACCAACGCCCTCGTCGAGGAGGCGATGCGTTCCGACGTGCTTCGGCAGCAGAACGACTCGATGCGCCTCGGCCTGGTCGAACTCAATCCCGCCCAGGTGAATCGCGTGACCGAGGATCCGGTCCTGCGGCTTGTCGCCCGCGCCAACCGACGCGCGTCCGAGCGCGAGTTCGGCGCCATGGGCATGATCCAATTGAATGTTCCGACGCCGGACGCCGCCCAGGTTCCGAGCCCGGTGTCGCGGCCCGCGATCAGCACCGCGGTTCCCGTCATCCCCTTCAACGTAGGCGTCGCGGCCGCTCCGACCGCAGCCGGCAAACCCGCGCCGGGCCACTAAGCTCGATGTCACGCGGCTTCGCCTCCAACTACCGGATCGTGCTCCTGGCGATCGGGCTTTTCGCCTGCTTCGCGGGGGTTGCCGCGCGCCTTGTATGCCTCCACGTGCTTGACCGCGAGGAGCTGGTGCAGCGCATCGAGAACATCCGCCGCCAGACGGTGACCGAAACGGCCCGCCGCGGTGACGTTTACGATTCCAGCGGAGCCAAGCTCGCCACCAGCCGTCCCATGATCCGCATCGCGCTTGATCCGTGGATGCTGCGCGCCGAGGACGAGCCAAAGTACCCGGAGCTCGCGCGTCTGCTCGGGATGACGAACGAGGAACTGCACCGGAGGATGCAGATGAAGTTCCGGATGCCGCGCAGGCTCGCCGCGTCCCCGTCGACACGCCCTGGCGATTCGATCGACGTCCCCACGCTGAAGCTTCCTCTCCAGCCCGCACCGAAAGCGGCCGATACGACCGATGCCGCGGACGAGAGTTTTGCCCGTGCCCTGGTCGAGACGAACGATATCGCGCCCGTTGCCGTGCCCGAGTCGGCCGCAGATGACGCCGACACCGCTGGCGGCGCTCCCGACAGGGACGGCAAGGTGCGCAATCACTGGGTCAAGCTCAGCGACGACGTGACGGAGTCGACCTACGTCGAGATTGCGAAGCTGGGAATCCGCGGCCTCTGCAACCCGGAGCGCCGCTACGCCCGCGTCTATCCGCACAACGAACTTGCCTCGCACATCGTCGGCTATGCCAATCGTGAGAACCACGGCGCCGCCGGCATCGAGTCGTTCGCTGAAATCTACCTCCGCGGCCAGAACGGCTGGCGCGAGGGCGAGAAGGATGGGGCGCGCCAGGAGGTTGCCCGTTTCGAAACCCGCGACATCCCCCGCTCGGACGGCTACTCGGTCGTGCTCTCGATCAACCTCACGGTGCAGGAGATCGTCGAGCGCGAGTTGGACAAGATTGCGAAGACGTACCAGCCGCAGAAGGCCACGATCATCGTGAGCGATCCGCGGACCGGGTTCATCCTCGGGATGGCGAACTATCCGACCTTCGATCCCAACCGGTACAACCTCGTCCCCAAGGACGAGATGGCGCGCATGAAGAACGTCGCCGTGTCCGACGTCTATGAGCCGGGCTCGGTGTTCAAGATCGTCGCGGCATCGGCGGCTCTCGAAGAGGGCCTCGTCAATCCGAACACCGTGTTCAACTGCTCGATCGAGCGGCTCGACTACCGGGGCACCAGCGTGAAGCTCCCCGGCGAGGATCACCATTTCGATCACCCGCTGAAG
>JAJYAR010000108.1 GCA_021779435.1 bacterium | reverse complement strand
CGATCGACGCCCTGCACCGGTTTCTGCAGACCGCTCCGGACAAATCGCAGGCACGGCAGGCACAGGACCACATTTACGCGCTGGAGGAAATGCGCGACGAGATGCGCGATCTGCACGCGCACCCCGTCGCAGCGGCGCCGGTCGCGCCCGCTCCGGCGGCCCCCGCGGCCGTCATCGCGCAACCGGCGGCTGCGGTGGCAACCTTGCCGAGCGCGGCGATGAAACTGGGAACGGTGTTCCGGGACTGTCCGGACTGCCCGGAAATGGTCGTCATCACGCCCGGATATGCGATGGGCAAATATCTGGTCACCCAGAAGCAATGGCGCGACGTGATGGGCCGCAACCCCAGCTTTTTCTCGAAGTGCGGGGATGACTGTCCGGTGGAGCAGGTGAGTTGGGATGACGCGCAGGAGTTCCTGACCCGGCTCAATGAGAAAACCGGCAGGCACTACCGCCTTCCGACGGAAGCGGAGTGGCGGTTTGCGTGCCGCGGCGGGGCGGCGACGACATTCTGCGGCAGCCAGCGATACCAGGAGGTCGCCTGGTTTGCGGGCAACAGCGGCGGACATACCCACCCGGTGGGGCAGAAGCAGCCCAACGCGCTGGGCCTCTACGACATGCACGGCAATGTCTGGGAGTGGACCAACGGGTGCCTGGAGTATGACTGCGATTACCGCGTCCTGCGCGGTGGATCCTGGATCTACGACCCGGGCTTTCGCGGGACGTCCAAGCGCATCGGCGTTGCGCGCTCGTATCGCTTGAACGAATACGGACTCCGGGTCGTCCGGACCTTGCCGTAACCGCTTCCCGGAGGGATCGGCGCCGCACGGCGGGCGCGGGTCCCGCAAAAGCAAAACGGGCGGCTCCGCATCGCTGCGAAGCCGCCCGTGGGCAGAAGTACCCGGTCAGGTCGTCAGATCGCGCGGATCTGGGTGGCCTGCGGGCCCTTATTGCCTTGCGCGACGGTGAATTCAACGCGCTGGTTTTCCTGCAGGGACTTGAAGCCCGAGCCCTGGATTTCCGAAAAGTGGGCGAAGAGATCTTTCCCGCCGTCGTCGGGGGTGATGAACCCGTACCCTTTTGCATCGTTGAACCATTTGACGGTTCCGGTCGCCATAAACAACTCCTGAGAACGAATTGGAAAAATCCCCGTGCGTCGAAATATGCACACGGTGTGCAAACGATCCGGCACCGCAAGCTGGGGTTACCGCAGGAGCGCGATCTCGCGCGACCGGCTCGGAGGACCAATGGCAAACGAGGCTGAAGCGAAATGCGCGGCAATTGTATACGGGAATCCGCGGTCCGGTTCCACGTCCGTCAACCGAAACGCACTGCACAGACCGGCTTGTTCAATAGTCGATCGACGTAGGGCCGGGAGGCCGGATCCGCGGCGCCCGCCCCGGCCGCGACGAGGATGGGAATCCAGTGTTCGGGTCGCGGGTGGGATGCCCGCGCTCCCGGCGCATGCGCCCAGTCGAGGAGGGCGCGGTTGCGCGCCTGCGGGTCCGGATCGGCGATCGTCCGCGCCAGCCAGTCGTCGAACGCCTGCGCCGTGTCGTCGCCGCGACCGGGTTGAAAAAAATCGCGCAGGTTGTGGTAGCTCATCCCGCTGGCAACGATCAATACGCCCTCGTCGCGCAAGGGAGCCAGGGCGGCCCCGACCGAGAAATGGAACCCGGCGTCGAGGCTGCGTTGCAGCGACAGCGGGACGATCGGCAGGTCCGCGTCGGGAACCATCAGCTTGAACGGGACGAACACCCCGTGATCCAGGCCCCGACGATCGTCGGTGTCGGCTTCCACCCCGGCTTGCGCGAGCAGCGTCTGCACGCGCGCGCCCAGCGCCGGCGCGCCGCGGGCCGGATACCGGAGCCGGTACGTATGCTCGGGGAATCCGTAGTAGTCGAACAGGAGCGCGTGCGACGGCGCGACGCCGATCGTCGGTCTCGGCGCCTCCCAGTGGGCGGAGACCACGACGATCGCCTGCGGCACGGCCGGTAGCGATGCCGGGATTCCCCGCAGGTACGCCGCCATCCGGTTCCAAAGGTCGGGGGGCATTCCCGGCATCGGATCCATGAAAAAACAGGGTCCGCCTCCATGGGGAATATATAGCGCGGGCTGGCGGGGGGGCGGGGCGGTGTGGGGTTCCGGCACGGTGCGGCCTCGGTTGGGCGTTGCCGGTATCGTCGCCGATCGGGCGGCGCGAGGGTTGCATTTTTTTGTCGATCCCGTTCCGCCGGGGCCGCCCCGTCGGAAGGCGGGCGCATCCCGCCCGCCTTCTGCTACAGTCTAAAGTTTGCTTCGTTCCTGGAAACCGTCGTGAAGCTTCGTACCGCCCTGCCCGTGCTGCTTGCCACGCTTGCTCTTTGCGGATGCCTCGGCAACACCGGCAGCCCGCAGAGTCCGCCGACCTCGGTTCGGGCGTATGGCGGCGATGCGATGATCAGCGTGACCTGGAGCGGCTCGGCCGCGACCAGCTACTGGTTGTTCTATGCGCAGGATCCGACCCTGAGCACCAACAACTGGGTGAACGGCCTCCTCAACGCCGGCATTGCGCTCAACCCCAGCACCCCCTGGCTGCTTTGCAACCAGGTCAACAATCCGAATCCGACGACCCAGTTCCCGGCGATGTATTTCACCATGGACGGCCGTACCGGCACGGCGCCGGGCGGCACCGGGAGCGCGGTGGTGAGTTCGGTGGCGCGCCCTGCCGGCGGACCGTATCCGGGGAGCGGGGCACCCTGGACTCCCGGCGGCGGCATCGGCGTGACCAGCGGCTCTCTGTACGGTCTCGGCTACGTACCGGTCACGACCTGCGGTTCGACGGGTGCCGGAGGCTTTCCCCCGGCAGGTCTGTTCGTCGCGGTCGGTGCGGGTGGCATGCTCTACACCGCGCTGCTGCAGCCCGATGTGGCCGGCCCGCTCACCGCCGACCAGGGCAACATGCCCCTTTCCTGGACGCCGGCCAACCTGCCGCCCGGGTTCCAGTCCGACCTCTACGCGGCGGCGGGCAACTCCAGCGGCGCAAACACCGCCACGCCGGGGTACTCCGTCGTCGCCGTGGGCGCCGGGGGCGCGATCCTGCAAAGTTCCGATGGCATCAACTGGACGCAGGTCCCGTCCGGCACCACCGCCAATCTGCGCGGCGTGTCCGTGTATAGCGTCGACACCGCCACACCGGTGTTCGTTGTCGTCGGCGACCAGGGAACCATCCTCACGAGTACCGACGGCATCCACTGGGGGGCCCAGACCAGCGGCACCACCAACAACCTGCGGGCGGTGCAGTGCGACACGCCCAGCAACACCTGCGTCGCCGTTGGCGACAGTGGCACGATCCTGATGTCGGTCGCATCGCCCTTCAGCCAGTGGGGGCGGGTCCCGGAGACCGCCAGCAAGACCAACAACTGGATTGCCGTTGCGTATGGCAACGACGATGCCAATTCCGACGCCATTACGCTGCAGCTGGGGGCCGGCACGCCGACCAATGCCGCGGCGCTGAGCTCCTTCTACGGCGGGTTCTCTCCCCTGGGTTATACCTATTCGTCGAACCCGACCCAGGTGGGGATCAACACCACGAACGAAACCATCCAGACCTGGGTCGCGGTCGATGCACAGGGAAACACGGCCTATCTGTCGAACGCCGGGACCAACCAGGCGTGGGCGTTCGGGTCGATCCCGGTGACCGGCGGCGCATCCATCGTCGGGATCGGCTACACCACGCGTTTCCTTGCGCTCGACTCCGGCGGTAACGCCTATGCGAACGAGACCGGGGTGGGCACGAGCTGGACGTCGACCGGCTATGCCGGAATCGCCAACCCGGTCGCCCTGCAAAGCAGCGGGGACGGATTCGTGGCGTTGAACGGCAGCGGCAGCAACGTCGCCTCCTACTGAGCGACGCCGCCGCGGCGTTCGCTCAGTAGAACTCGTACTCCACCTGCGCGCGCACCGTGCGCGTCGGCGCATCGTTCGAGGTGCCGAAGAGCAGGCCGGCGTCGAACTGGATCGCCCGCCCGGAGTCGAGCGGCACCCGTCCGAAAACCGCCGGGCCGACGTTGTTCCAGCGGTTGAACACGACGTTTTCGGCCGCCCAGCTTTTGCCGTAGCCGAAACCCTGAATGCCATAGTCCAGGGGGCCCGAGGTCCGGACCCGGAATTGATACTGGAATCCGAGCTGGGTGGCGGCACCGTAGGCGGGGCCGCCGACGACCTTCGTGACCATCGGGTTGAGGTTCACCTGGACGTCGCCGATGTCGGTCTGCAGCATCGGCGACAGCGTGAGGTACCAGCCCTGCGACCAGACGCGGGGATGCTCGACCTCGAGCATCGCGCCGAAATCCGCCCAGTACTCGCCCGGATCGGTGAACCGGAATACGCCCTCTTCGGTGAACCCGTCGACACCGCCGCCGGTCGACCCCGGGGTCGAGTTGGCAAACTGGAGGTAGGTTTCCGACAGGACGTGGTCCGTGATCCCGACTTCGTAGGACACGGCCGCCCCCTCCAGGGCCGGAGCACCGTTGGGCGTGGCGGTCGCGGCGCCCATCTGCATGTCGATCTCCTTTTCTCCGCCGGCGAAGTCGAGGTCCTGGATGTAGTCGTTGGGATCGGCCGCGGCGGGGCGGCATACGGACGACAGCGAAAGGCAGGCCGCGGCGATCCAGGCCCATCCTGCGGGTCGGCGCAGGCGGGTGCGCGCGGCGCAAGCCGCGATGACGGGTTTCATTGCATGGTCTTCCGGTTGAGGGAGGGTCACTCGGCGACGACGATGCCGTGCGCGGTCTTTTCATGGAACTCGCCGACGAACGAGTACCGTCCGGGGCGCAGTGGGCCGATGTACACGCGCTTGCTGGTATGGCCGCGGAGAATCGTTTCCCGGTGGAGTCGGTGGCTCTCGAACTCCTCCGCGCCGGCGTCGCGGTTCTCGACGACCAGCAGTGCGCGTTGTCCCGCCTTCACATGGATTTCCGCCGGATGGAAGCGGTGACCCTGAATCACCACCGGGATCGTCGCCGGGGTTTCCGCACGCGCCGCAGTGATCAACATGCAACCCAACATCAGGCCGCTCCAACGCAAGATCGTCGTTTTCATGACAACACCCCCTCTTTTGTGAAAATTCGTTAAGGATAAAGCGAGTCGTTTCCCTTGGCTGCCGATGGCAGTGGCTAAATAGTAATGATTCTTATTTCGATTTGCAAGGGAGTTCGCTCCGCCGCATGGGTTCTCGATGGTTCGAGGGGCGGTACGCTGCGTAAGACCTGCTTCTCAAATGCATCATTTTCCCGTCATAATCTGCGGCTGCGTGCGGTAGGGATGGATTCCCGCAGAGAAAATGTCGGAGCGTTCCGACGGACGATGATGCAACTGCTGACCCTGGGATTGAATCACCAAACGGCGCCGCTCGCTTTGCGGGAGCGGCTCGCATTTCTGCCGCAGGAGATCGAGGGAACGATTGCGCGGCTGCGGCAGCGCTTCGCGAGCGAGACGCGCGGAACGGTGACCGAGGCGGCGATCGTCTCGACCTGCAATCGGACGGAGTTCTATTGCGCGGTGGACGATCCCGAACCGGCGGGGGCGGCCCTGTCGGAATTCGTTGCCGAAGAGAAGGGCGTCGTCGCCAGCGATTTCGTGCGTTCCTCCTATACGCTGCCTGCGGCCGACGCGGTCCGCCACGCGTTTCGGGTTGCGAGCGGTCTCGATTCGATGGTCCTGGGCGAGCCGCAGATCCTCGGCCAGATGAAACAGGCGGAGCGGCTGGCGCGCCAGGCGGGCGGCCTCGGTCTGTTGCTCAACCACCTGTTCCAGCGCACCTTTGCGGTTGCGAAGGAAGTGCGCAGTTCGACCGAAATCGGGTCCCGGTCGGTGTCGATGGCAGCGGCGGCCGTGAAGATGGCCGAACGGATCTTCGGCGACATCGCCGATTGTCATGTGCTGTTCATCGGCGCCGGCGAGATGATCGAACTGACGGCGACGCATTTCGCCGCGCGGCGGCCGAAGACGATCACCGTTGCCAACCGCACGCTCGAGCGTGCCCACAACCTGGCGTCGCACCTCCATGGATGCGCGATACCGCTGTCCGATATTCCCGAGGCGCTGGCGCACTTCGACATCGTCATCTCCTGCACCGCGAGCTCCCTGCCGATCATCGGACTGGGCATGGTTGAGCGTGCGATCCGCAGCCGCCGTCATCGGCCGATGGTGGTCGTGGATCTTGCGGTGCCCCGCGACGTCGAACCCGAGGTTTCCCGTCTCGATGACGTGTTCGTCTATACCGTCGACGATCTCGGTCAGGTCGTGCAGACCGGGCAGGAAGCCCGCCAGGCCGCGGTCGCGCAGGCGGAGGTGATCATCGAGACCCGCGTGCGCGATTTCGAAAGCTGGCTTGCCGGCCGCGAGACGGTCCCGGTCATCCGCGACATGCGTGCGCGGGCGGAGTGCCTGCGCATGTACGAAATCGAACGTGCGCGGCGGCAGATCGCCCGCGGCGAACCCGTCGAGGTGGTGCTGGAGCGTTTTTCGCGCGCGCTCACCAACAAGTTCCTGCACGCGCCGATCGCGGTGCTCAACGAGGCGGCCGGCGCTTCCGACGACGAACGCGTGCGGCAGATCGGAATGCTTTCGCAGTTCTACCGCAAGCCGGCCAACCATCAGTGATGACGTTGCACGTGTCGCGAGTGCCGGCATCGCGCCACGAAGCGGCGGACTCCTCCGCGCCGGTCATCCATTTTTCACGACGTCATTAGCGCCCGCCTTGGGCGGATGCCTGTTCCCATGAAAGAATCCATGCGGGCCAAACTGGCCCAGTTGGTGCATCGCCTTGCGGAAATCGATGCCGCACTAGCGAGCGAGGACGCGGCGCGCGATCTCGACCAGTTCCGCCGCCTGTCGCGGGAACGCGCCGAGCTCGAGCCCGTGGTCACGCGCTTCCGCGAGTTTCTGACGGCGGAACAGGATCTGGACACCGCCCAGCAGATGCTCACCGATCCGGCGCTGCGCACGCTCGGCCAGGAGGAGGAGGGGCTCGCCCGGACGCGGATCGCGGCGCTGGAAGACGAACTGCAACGGCTGCTCCTGCCCACCGACCCGAACGACGAGCGCAATATCTTCCTCGAAATCCGGGCCGGCACCGGCGGCGAGGAGTCGGCCTTGTTCGCCGCGGCGCTGCTGCGCATGTATATGCGGTACGCCGAGCGCCGCCGCTGGCAGACGGAGATCCAGTCGGAGAGTCCTTCCGATCTCGGCGGATACCGGGAAGTGATCGTCCGCATCGCCGGCCTGGGGGCATACAGCCGGCTGAAGTTCGAGTCCGGGGTGCACCGCGTGCAGCGGGTTCCGGAAACCGAGGCGCAGGGCCGCATCCATACCTCGGCCTGCACGGTCGCGGTGCTTCCCGAAGCCGATGAGATCGAGGATGTGAAGTTCGATCCCAGTGAGTTGCGGATCGATGTGTTCCGCGCCTCCGGCGCCGGCGGACAGCACGTCAACAAGACCGAATCGGCCGTACGGGTCACCCATCTGCCGACCGGCCTGGTCGCGGAGTGCCAGGACGACCGGTCGCAGCACAAGAACAAGGAGCGCGCGCTGAAGATTCTTGCGGCGCGGGTCAAGGACGCGCAGGTCCGTGCGCAGCAGCAAAGCCAGGCGTCGGCGCGCCGCTCGCTGGTCGGCACCGGCGATCGCTCGGAGCGGATCCGCACCTACAATTTCCCGCAGGGGCGGGTGACCGATCACCGCATCAACTTGACGCTGTACAAGATCGACCAGATCATGGACGGCGATCTGGATGATCTGAGCAACGCGCTTACCGCCGAGTATCAGGCGGATCAACTGGCGGCCCTGGCCGAGTCGGAATAGCGCCGTTGCGGCGCGCCCGGCGCCGCCCGTTGCGGCCACGGGCCTTGCGCCACGTCGTCCCCCCGGGACACGGCGCGGAACTTTGTGCCCCCGGGGAAG
>JAJYAR010000107.1 GCA_021779435.1 bacterium | reverse complement strand
CGGCCGCATGCTGCCAGAGAGAGACTTCCTCCGCGGCTTTCCCGTTGGACTCGGCACGCACGTCGCGTCGAGACCCGTTCCGCCGCTGCTGACTGAAAGGTGACTTGCGGCACGTCGCGGTCGCCGGACCTGCGGCGGCGTCCGCTACTTCCGACGGCGTGGTGCTTCGACGCGACATGCCGCTTGTTTTCGCTGTCGGTTTCCTCAAGCTGGGCCGGCATGTGGAAGATTGTTGCGATCGCTGCAGCCATGGCCGGCACGATGTTCGCGCAGACCGGCTCATCGCAGGTCGAGCTCGCGAACATGCGCGAGGACCTGCGCGGCCTGACGCAACGGGTGGGCGAGCTCTCGCTGCGCGTGGAGGAACTCGAGCGGGAGAACCGGGAGCTTCGCCAGCAGGCTTCGTCGGCCACCCGCGGAACCGTGACCGCGGCGCAGCTGAACGACGCGGTCGACGATCTTCACCGGTCGGTGCGCGCCGAGATCCGGGACGCGAACGCCCAGACGGTTCAGCAGGTTGCCGGGCAGATGGAAAAGCTGGCAAAGCAGACGAATGCGGCGCTGGATGCGATCGCACGGCCGGCGGCATCAAAACCCGCGGTCCAGGCGTTTTCGGATGATTATGCGAAGGCAGGCGTCAGCTACACCGTTGAGAAAGGCGATACGATTGCACTGATCGCGAAGAAAAATGGAGCGCGAGTCTCCGACATCATCAACGCCAACAAGATTTCGGATCCGTCAAAAATCATTCCAGGGCAGACCCTTTTCATTCCAAACGCCCCCTCGGGCGCAGCAGCGAAATAGCCATGTCGGCAGCACCCTCCAAATCTCGTCTCGGTCGTGGACTGGGCGGCTTGATTGCCGCCGCGAAACCCGCTGCTCCGGCTGCCGCCGGCGCAGTGAACGGCCATGCCCCGGCCGCGACGCCCCAGGCGTCGCATGCGCAGGCTCCCGCCACCGCGCCGGTTGCCACGCCCGGCGCTCCCGGTTACCAGGAACTCGCGGTCCATCTCGTCGAGCCGAGCCCGTACCAGGCGCGCCGCGAAATCCCGCCGGAGCAGTTGAACGAGCTCGCGGAGAGCATCCGCTCCGAAGGACTGCTGCAGCCGATCGTGGTGCGGAAGGCCGGTGACAAATACCAGCTGATTGCCGGCGAACGCCGCTGGCGCGCCTTTCAACTGCTGAAGATCAAGACGATCCCAGCCCGTGTGGTCGAGGCGAGCAACGCTTCGTCCGCGGCGCTTGGATTGATCGAAAACCTGCAGCGCGAAGGCCTGAATGCGATTGAAGAGGCGCATGGCTATGCCTCGTTGATCCGTGACTTCGACCTCACGCAGGAGACCGCGGCGGAGCGCGTCGGCAAGAGCCGTGCGACGGTCGCGAACTCGCTGCGGCTGCTGGGGCTCGACGCCGAACTTCAGGGCTATGTCTCAAAGAACCTGATCAGTGTGGGCCACGCCAAGGTGCTCCTCGGCATCGAGGATCCGGCGCAACGTCTGGTGCTTGCCCGTCGGGTCATCGAGGAAGGGCTGAGCGTCAGGACGACCGAGAAACTGGCGACCTCCGCCAAGGCCGGTTCCGGTGTTGCGGGCCATCCGCGCCCCGCCTCGACCCTGTCGCCCAAAGACGCGGCGACCGTTCAGGGGATCGAAAAGAAACTGACCTCCCACCTCGGTGCCCGCGTGGCCGTCCTGCACACCGCCAAGAAGGGCAGGATTGTCATCGAGTATCGCGGCAACGAGGACCTCCAGCGGCTCCTGGAAAAGCTCGGAGTGGAAGCCTGATCCGCGGCCGAAAACCAGTGTTTGACGCGGCTTTTGGAACTCCTTCACAGCTGGGTTGACAATCGCCGTGCGGGCCTGCTCTTCTCAACCCTTTCTATGGGTATCTTACTCGGATTCCTTACTGTCGTCCTGATCTTCGTTTCGCTTTTCCTCATTCTGGTCGTACTCGCCCAGAAGTCGAAGGACGGCGGGATGGGTGCCGCCCTTGGTGGCGGTGCCGCTGAGGCGGCTTTTGGTGCGGAAACCAGCAACGTGCTCAGCAAGTCCACGATCTGGGCCGCGGTTATCTTCTTCATCCTGGCATTCATTCTGTTCCTTGGACGCATCTACGAGCGCTCGCACGCTCGTGCGTCGGATGCGAACGTGCTTCCCACGATCGCAGCACCCGCGGCTGCGGCCCCCGCGGCAGCAGCCCCCACGACTGCGGCACCGGCGGCGGCTCCGGAGGCTGCGGCAAAGACCGGCGGCACCAGCACGGCTCCTGTGGCTCCGGCCGCTCCGGCGCCGAAGGCGCCCTGAGCCGATGGGCGAGTCGATCCAATTTACGCCCGCCTGCCTCAGGCGGGCTTTTTTTGTTTTAGCGGCGCTCTGCACCGCGACGACCGCGTCTGCCGGACCTGCGCCGGCCACGCCGCCGCCACTCGCCCAGGTGGGCAAGCCTGACCAGGCCGAGTCGGCAAGGATTCTCGATCTTTTCCGGCGCTCAGGCTGGAGAGGCTACCTCGAATTTGATCTTCGTGCGCTTCCGAAGCGCGGGGACGAGGTGGACTACAGCAGCCGGTTGTGGGGTGGACTCAATGAGCAGGGTGCCATCACACGTGTCGAAGTGACCGATGCGAAGAAGAAGACCCACCGTTTTCTGCTTCAAAACGGGGAGCACGCCGCTGTCTGGAGGGTTTCGGACGGGCAGGTCGCACAGCTTGGTGGCGAAGCGTTGTTTCAGCCCCTGATTCCCGGTATCGAGGTCACGCCCTTTGATCTTCAGATGCCGTTCCTCTACTGGCCGGGGGCGGTTGTCGAAAACATCGTCCGCGTCCGGGGCCGTCCGGCCTACGTATTCCTGTTCACGCCGCCGACGGCGTTTTCGGAACGTTATTCCAAGCTGAAGCGGGTGCGCGCGTACTTTGATGCCCAGTTCAAAGTGCCGATCCAGATCGAGCTGCTCGGAGCCTCCGAGGTGCTGAAGACAATGTCGCTGGTCGACCTCAAGAAGGTGGGAGAACAATGGATTCCGAAATCGTTCGACATCCGCAACGACGTGACGCGCGACAAGACGCGGTTCCAGGTGACGGCCGCCGCGCTGAACCTGGAGTTTCCGAACAGCGTGTTTGCGCCGGCCACGCTGGACCAGGCGGTTCCGCCGCCCGCGCCGGACAGGATCGTCCGGGTCGAGCCTTGAAAACGCGCAGCCGGCCGCGGCTCGTCGTCTTCGATTTCGACGGGACGCTGGTGAACAGCCTGCCTCTGGTGCTTGCGTCGATCTCGCATGCGCTCGAGCCCTTCGGCGGCCGGCCCACGATGGACATCTTTGCGCACCTGGGCGGCCCCCCTGAACGCTTCCTGCCGCTCCTCCTGGGCAATCCTCGCGACGTGCCGATCGCCCTCCGCCGGATGAACACGTTCCATAACGAGAACAATCACCTGGTGAAGGCATTCGATGGAGCGGCTGCGATGCTCGACTCGCTGGATTCCGCCGGTGTCCGCTCGGCGATCTGGACGGGGAGGGACCGGGAATCGGCGCAGGTGCTGCTCTCGGGGTTGGGGCTGGCGGGACGGTTCTCGGAAATCGTCTGCGGTGACGACCTTCCCACCCACAAACCGGACCCGGCCGGCCTCCGTGAGGTCATGAGGCGCGTGGGGACGTCCCCGGTTGACACGCTCTATGTCGGGGATGCCGACGTCGACGTGCTGGGCGGTTGTGCATGCGGGGTGGATACAATCCTGATCCGGCATGATCGGCGGATCGAAGCGGGCATCCAGGCCCGCGCGTGGCAGGCGGCCGACTCGCCCGCGGAGGCGTATTCGCTCGTCCTGCGCGCCGTTGCGGGCGTGTAGCCGAAATCATCACACCGAAGCGCTCGGAGGCGGCGTCCCCGTTTTCCCCGCACCCGTACAATCCGAGTGACGGGGGTGCGAAGAGCCTGACGTGGAAATCGGGGAGCCTCTGCGATATTTTCGTTGCCCGGGTGGGGGCGGGATGCGAGGAAAGAGTTGTCGGAGCTTATTGTCTTCGACGCATGTATGGCCAAATTATCCCGCAAGGCTTCCGCCCCACTCACGTTCGATCTGCCCGAATCCCTCATAGCCCGGATCGAGACCTGCCGCAAAGGTCACGGCTATTCGACTGCCAGTGAAGTTGTCCGCACTGCGATTTCAGGTTTCGATTTCGACGGCTGTGCGCCGAATCGTGATCCGCACCGCCAGATCTCGGTCCGTATCACAAACGACCAGCGCGCGGCGCTGAAGCGTTTTTCCCGCAAGAAGGACGCGAGCGTTGGCGAGCTCCTGAGGCTCGCGATTGAAGCGCTTCCCGATCGTCCGAAGCGGAAGAAGTAAGAGGTTCTTCATTTCGTTTGGCGGTCGGGCAGGGTGGCGGCGGATGCGTGCGGCGACGAGTGTGCCTGGTCCCCACGGCAGCAGGTGATCCGCCGCACTATCTGCGCGGGATGTCCAGCGCCGGGCTTGCCTTTCCATATCGGCTGCCTTTCGTCGCTTCGGTTCCATGAGCATTCCTCCCGCCCCACTATCGATCTGGGCCAGAAACGTTTCGCCGTCGCCGACCCTTGCTGTCGACGCGAAGGCGAAGGCCCTTCTTGCAGCCGGAGAAGACGTCTGTGGTTTCGCCGCTGGCGAGCCTGACTTCGATACTCCCGAACACATCAAGGAGGCGTGCATTGCTGCGCTGAAAGGCGGCAAGACGAAATATGCGCCGACGCCCGGCATCGAACCGCTTCGCCAGGCGATCGTTGAGCGCTACGCGGCGGAATACGGCCTGAAGGCGACGACGGCGCAGGTCATCGTCTCTCCCGGTGGCAAGTTCAACTGCTATCTCGGCGTGCTCGCGGTCTGCTCGCCCGGCGACGAGGTGATTGTTCCGGCGCCGTACTGGGTCAGCTATCCCGAGATGGTGAAGCTGGCCGGAGCGGTTCCGAAGTACGTTCTGGCGGACGACAAGACCGGTTTCCGGCTTACCCCTGCGATGGTGGAGGCGGCGATCACGCCGAGGACAAAGCTTCTGATCCTGAATTCGCCGTCGAATCCGACCGGCGCCGTGTATTCGCGCAAAGAGCTCGAGGCCATCGTGGAGGTCGCGCTCAAGCACAACCTCTACATTCTCTCGGACGAGATGTATGAGCATCTCATCTATGGGGACGTGAAGCCGACCTGTGTCGCCACGCTGAGCAAGGACGCCGAGGCGCGCACGATCACCGTTGCTGGATTCTCCAAGACCTACGCGATGACCGGCTGGCGTATCGGCACAACGGTTGCACCGCTCCCCATCGCAAAGGCGATCGGCGAACTGCAAAGCCAGATGACCTCGAACGTCACGACCTTCGCGCAATTTGGTGCGCTCGCGGCGCTCAAGGAGAAGGAGAAGACCGCCGCTGCCGTGAAGAAGATGCTCGAGGCCTTCGATCGCCGGCGCAGGCTGCTGCATTCGGAACTGAACAAGATTCCCGGCGTGTCCTGCCTCTTGGCTGAAGGCGCCTTCTACCTGTTCCCGAACATCTCGAGCTTCGGGCTCAAGGACATGGATTTCTGCAACCGCCTCCTCGATGAGCAGAAGGTGGCTGCGGTGCCCGGCAGCGCGTTCGGCGCCGAAGGGTATCTGCGGCTCAGCTATGCCACGAGCGACGAGATCATCCGCAAGGGTGTCGATCGGCTGGCGAAGTTCTGCGCAGCGCTGAAGAAGTAAGGCGTCGATCCGAACCCCTTCCCGGCGCGGCTCCGTCGTTCGGAGCCGCGCTTTTTTGTTCCTCGCACCGGGGGCCGTGAACTGGGCTGCGATTTGACTTTCGGGAACGCGGAGACCCGTCCAACGTTGGGGCTCTTTTATTTCCATGAGTACTCCTCGCACTACATCCGGCAATGCCTCCGCCGCTGCCGGCACGAAGCCGGTTCTTCTCGTGATCCGTGACGGCTGGGGCAAGAACCCCGATCCGTCCCAGAACGCAACGAATGCCGTCGCCCAGGCGAAGAAGCCCTGCGATGACATGCTGCACGCGAAGTATCCGTGCGCACTGGTGAAGGCGTCGGGCCTTGATGTGGGCCTGCCTGATGGCGTGATGGGCAACAGCGAGGTCGGCCATGAGAACATCGGCGCCGGCCGGATCGTCGACCAGGAGCTTGTGCGCCTCAACAAGCTGTTTCTCGAGAAGCGACTGGTCACGAACACCGTGTGGCGGACGGCCGTCGACCGTGTGAAGACCCGTCCCGGAGCTCGTCTCCACCTCATGGGCATCGTCAGCGACGCGGGTGTCCACGGAATGCTCGAGCATCTGTACGGCATTCTCCGTCAGGCCAAGGAGGACGGCATCGCACCGGACAAGGTTTTCATCCACGCGTTCACCGATGGCCGCGACACCCCGCCGAACAGCGGCCTGGGCTACGTGAAGCAGGTCGAGGGGCAGTGCCGCAAGATCGGCATGGGCAAGATCGCCACGGTTTGCGGCCGGTTCTGGGCCATGGATCGCGACAATCGCTGGGAGCGTGTCAGCAAGGCCTACTGGATGCTCACGGGCAAACAGGCCGTCGCCACCGCCCCGTCCGCCGAGGCTGCCGTCGAGCAGTACTACGCCAAACCCGCGAACGATTCCCAGAAGGGCGACGAGTTCATCGTACCAACGTGGGTCGTTGGCGCGGATGGCAAGCCCATCGCCACGTTCGCCAACGGCGACGCGGTCATCTTCTACAATTACCGCGGCGATCGCCCGCGCGAGATCACGAAGGCCTTCGTCATCGATGGCTTCAAGGAGTTCGACCGCGGTGCAAAGCTCGACCTCTACTATGCGACCATGACGGAGTACGAGTCGGGCCTCCCGGTGAACGTCATTCTGCCGAAGCCTGAGAAGCTGAAGAACATCCTTGGCCAGGTCGTCAGCGACGCCGGGATCAAACAGTTCCGCTGCGCCGAGACGGAGAAGAACCCTCACGTCACGTTCTTCTTCAACAACTACCGCAAGGACCCGTTCCCCGGCGAGGATCGTGCCTGTCCGGCCAGCCCGAAGGTCGCGACTTACGACCTGGCGCCGGAGATGTCCGCTGCCGAGGTGACGAAGCTTGCCAAGGAGGCGATCCTTTCCGGCAAGTACGGACTCATCGTGGTCAACTTCGCGAATCCCGACATGGTGGGCCACACGGGTTCGCTGCCGGCCGCCACGAAGGCGGTTGAGACGACCGACCGCGGCGTGGGCGAACTGCTCGAAGCGCTGGCAAAGATGGGCGGGAAGGCGCTGATCTGCGCGGACCACGGCAATGCGGAGCAGATGTGGGACCCGACGGTCAATGGGCCGCACACGGCACATACGTTGAATCTCGTGGAGGTGTTCCTCGTTGGGGACGGCCTTGTTGCCGGCAAGACCCGGATGCGCGAGGGCGGTCGTCTCGGCGACCTGGCTCCGACGGTGCTCGCACTCATGGGACTGCCGAAGCCGAAGGAGATGACGGGCGAGAGCCTGCTGCTCGGCTGAGCGAGCCTTACGCACGACTGATCCGCCAGCTTTGGGCGGCCGCGGCATCCTGCCGACGGCCGCCTTTTTTTGGCATGCACCCTTGCGAAGTGGCGTACGTCCTTCTGGCTGGTCGCTGATGCTGAACCGGTTCAGCGTCCTTGGTTTCACCCACAATGAAAAACGTAGCTGCCCAACTGATCTGCGCGTTCGTCCTGGGAACGACGTTCCCGACGGGCGCTTTTGCCGAGACTGCCCAACCCACCACCAACCCCGGCCCAAAAGTTGAATTTCCCGCGCCAAGCCCCGCGGCGAATTTGAAACAGCGGGTCGGACTCACCGACATCGAGATCGCGTATTTTCGTCCCGGCGTGAAAGGCCGGCAGGTCTTCGGGGGCGCCGGTTCGCTGGTGCCCTATGGCGAGATCTGGCGAACCGGAGCGAACAACGCGACGAGGATCACGTTCAGCACGCCCGTGAAATTCGGCGGTGCCGACGTGCCGGCCGGCACCTACACTC
>JAJYAR010000106.1 GCA_021779435.1 bacterium | reverse complement strand
CTCCCGCACGCGCGTTCGCGACGGCCCGCGCCCTGCAGTCGATGCCGAGCAGCCTGCTGTCGTCGAGCGCCGCCAGTCCGTGCAGGATCATCGCGACGGAGTAGAGCTCCTCGCCGGTTGACGAGCCGGCACTCAGGACCCGAAGCCCCTTGCGGCTGCGCAGCAGGTGCGGAATGGCCTCCCGCTCGAGGTAGCTGAACACCGCCGGGTCCCGGAAGAACGTGCTCACGCCGATCAGAAGCGTGTCGATCGCGGCGGGAACAGCCTCGGGGGACCGGATCAGCGCGGCCCAACCCGCCGGAACCGTGGAGACGCGCAGCTGGCGCAGGCATGCAGCCATCCTCCTTCGGAGTGGCTCGACACGATAGGCGGAGGGATCGACCCCGGCGTACTGGAGCAGCCACGTTGCCACCGGATCGATGCGTCCGGCGGGAGCTGTTTCCCCGGGCGGATGTGCATGCGGGCAGTCGTCCTCGACGACAGGCAGCCTTGGAGCGGGGGGACGTGTGGGTTCCACCCCTGCGAATGACACGTGGGCCAGGTCCATTCCGAGGTGAACGCGTACAGGCAACCGTTTTCGAGGCAACAGCAAATTTCGCCCGTGCGCGCAAAAGCGGCGACGGGGACGAATTTCGCGTTTGTCCGAGCTCGCGGGATGCGATCGCCATGCCTTTCCGGGCACTCCGACCCCCGCCACGCAGGCCGCGTCACCCGCGCGGAGGCGGGTTCCGCGAACGCGCACCAAACACGCGAACCGCCGCCCGACCTTACTGTCCAGTGCGGCGGGTTCAGCGCGCGGGAAATTCTCAAAGAAATGAAAGCCATATCCGTTTTGCGCCAACCTCGCCACGCGGCGGCCTGCCGCCGCGTCCTCGCACCCATCGCCCTCGCCGTGCTTTGCGCACTGGGCGTCCCGGCCCTTCGCGCGGTCTCCGAACGCAGCGCCCTCACCGGCGACAAACAGAGCTACGCCTATTCCTGGCAGCAGGAGGTCCAGCAGGGGGCCGAGGCCGACAAGGAGATCATGCAGCAGATGGGGTTGTACGACAACCCGCAGCTGCAGGCCTACGTCCAGTCCGTCGGGCAGCGCGTGCTCTCCGTCAGCGCCTTCACCGACGCGAACACACCCGAGATGTACCGAAATACGAAGTTCACGTTCCGCGTGCTCGACAGCCCGGTCGTCAACGCCTTCGCGCTTCCCGGGGGATATGTGTACGTCACCCGCGGTCTCCTCGCGCACGTCGACAACGAGGCGCAACTCGCGGTTGTACTTGGACACGAGATCACCCACGTCGCGGCCCGGCACGCGTCACAGCAGGCGCGCCGCAACCAGTGGGGACAGCTGGGCGTGATCGCGGGTGCCGTCCTGGGGCAGGCGGTCCTGGGCGACCGCGCGCCGAATGTGGCCGACACGGTGATGAACACCGGCGGCCAGGCGCTTCAGGTGTTCATGCTGCGCTATAGCCGCGAGGCGGAGCAGGAGGCCGACACGTACGGCGTCGAATACGCGCTGCGCGCAGGGTACGCGGCGGGCGACAGCGCCCGGTTCTTTGATGCCCTGGGGCGTTTGAGTGCGGAGGAGGGGAGCAGCATTCCGACCTGGCTGTCCTCGCATCCCGATCCGGGAGACCGCGCCGGCCGCGTCGTCCAGCTGGCGAGCGAAAAGCGCCAGGCGACGGGCCAGCCGATGACTCTGGGCTACGATGAGTACATGCGGGCAATCGACGGCATCGTCCTTGGGGAGGATCCCCGTCAGGGTTTCACCCAGAACGGCGTTTTCTATCATCCGACGCTCCACTTCCAGATGCCTGTGGCAGCCGGTTGGAAGGTCGACAATCAACCGGCCGCCGTGGTGATGGCCGAGCCGAACGGGCGGGCCGTGATGGCGTTGAAGGTGGCCTCGGGAAACCGGACTCACGACGCCGCGACGCAGTTTGTATCCGAGAACAAGGTGCAGGTCACAGCCAGCGGAGACACGGCCGTGAACGGCCTTCCAGCGACCGTGATCGTCGGTCGCGCAACCACCGACAAGGGCGAGGTCGGTGTGTGGGACGCCTTCGTCGAGCTCGGAGGAAAGGTTTACAGCATGCTCGGGTACTCCAGCCCTCAGAATTTCGAGCAGATGCGCCCGACGTTCGAGTCGGTCGCGGGCGGGTTCAGCCCGCTTCGCGACGCTCGTGTCTCGAATGTCCAGCCCGTGAAGCTGCGCGTGGTGAGGGCTGACCAGCCCGCGCCGTTCGCCTCCTTCATTCCGACCAGCCTTCCTCCAAAGATGACGCCGGAGTCGATCGCCATCATGAACCAGGTGTCGCTCAACGAGAAGGTGCCCGCGGGCGCTCCAATCAAGGTTCCCGACGCGTCGGCGTTCCTGGCGTCGTCACCGTTCGCGGGCGACACGGGTGCCGTCGCCGCCCAGCCCGCGCCGGCGCCGCAGACGGAAACCTATCCCGCCCCGGCGCAGACCGGCTACCCGCCCGCGAACTACCCGCAGCAGCAACCGGCATATCCCTCGCAGTATCCGCAGCCTGCTCCCACATCGCCTTATCCTTCCACGTATCCGCCGCAGACGACCTATCCTCCGGCCGCGCCGTCGTGGCCCTCGAGCACGGGTTCCACAACCACCCAGCCGTACCCGCCCCAGGGTTATCCACAGCCGTCGTACCCTCCGCAGCAGCCGCCGCAGCCGCAGGTCACCCCGCAGCCGCAGTACCCGTATCCGCCGCCGGCGGGCTCACCCCAATATCCGCAATACCCGCAGACGAGCACTCCGACGACGACGCCCACGACAACGGCCAACCCGGCGCCCACGTGGCCGCGGTGACGTGCCTCAGGACTGCCGGCCGCGGTCACGCGCGAATCTGGCCGCGGCGACGATCGTGAGAAGGTCGTCCGCCGTGAACGGCTTGCGAAGGTGAAGCCATCGCGCGTACTGCGCCGACCCGCCGTGCGTGCCCTGCGCGAGCGCGCCGGGGTCGTAGCCGCTCATCGTGACGATGCAGAGGGTGGATTTCTCGGCGGCAAGCTGCCGGCCGAGGTCGCGTCCGTTTGGCTGGCCCGGCATGACGATATCGGTAAGGAGAACCGCAATCTCACGGCGGTGCTCGGCCCAGCACTTGAGGGCCTCGGCGCCGCACGATGCCTCGAGCACGCGATAGCCGTTTTCGGCGAGCACGCGGGTGGCGATGGCGCGGACCGCGGCTTCGTCCTCGACAACGAGAACGGTGGCCTGGCCGCCCTCTGAAGGCGGCTTCGGAGTTTCCGGAGATGGCGCTGTTGTCGGGGCGTCCTGTATCGGCAGGAGCGCGTGGAAGGTTGTCCCGACGCCCACCTCGGTCTCGACCTCCAGCCATCCGCGATGCTGCTGCATCACTCCGTGCGAGATCGCCAGGCCGAGTCCCGTGCCCTTGCCGCGCTCCTTCGTCGTGAAGAACGGCTCGAAAATGCGCGGCAGCACGTCCGGCGGAATCCCGGTGCCTGTGTCGCTGACGCTGATGCGTGCATACGTGCCCGGGAGGGCATTCACGCTCCGGCCGGGATCGGCGTCCGTGAGCGTGATGCTGGAGCAGGCAATGGTGAGCCTGCCTCCGTGGGGCATGGCGTCGCGCGCATTCAACGCCAGATTGAGGAGCAGCTGTTCGAGCATGCTCGTGTCGGCAAGCACCGGGAACGTGCTGGCGGCGAGCGACGTCTCGAGCGAGACGTCCTCCCCGAGGACACGCCTGAGAAGCTCGATCGCGCCATTCACCACCTGGTTGAGATCGACGACCGCCACATGCATCGGCTCTCGGCGGCTGAACACGAGCAGCTGCCGGGTGAGCTTGGCGGCGCGCTGGGCCGCGCGCTTGATCTCGATTGCGGCGGACGCACGGAGTTCCGGCTTCTGCAGGTCGAGGCTCAGCAGCTCGCTCTGCCCGAGGATGACGGTTAGGAGATTATTGAAGTCGTGAGCGATGCCGCCGGCGAGCTGGCCGATGGCCTCCATCTTCTGCGACTGCCTGAGCTGGGCCTCCACTTTCCGGCGCTGCTGGATTTCGGACTCCAGGCTTGCGTTTGTGGCTGCAAGTTCGGCGGTGCGGGCCTGGACCCGTGTCTCGAGTTCGGCGTGCGACTCACGGAGCGCCGCCTCGGCGCGCTGCCGCACATCGATCTCCTTCTCGAGTTCAGCCGTGCGATCCGCGACCTGCTTTTCGAGCAGCGCATTCCGGCGACGGATCGCCCTCGTCCTCATCTGCAGTCCCGAGGCGATGAGCCCCGCCGTGGCAAGCGCGACCATTGCCCTGAACCAGGAGCGTTCCCAGAAATGCGGCGCGACAATCACCGCCAGCGTCGCGCCCGTCTGGTTCCACACACCGTCGGCATTGCTGGCCTGGACGTGGAACGTATAGTGCCCCGGCGGCAGCGAGGTGTAGGTCGCGGTGCGCTCGCGGGCGCTCGCCGGAATCCAGTTCGGGTTCCAGCCTTCGAGCCGGTAGCGATAGCGGTTCTTCTCCGGAGCGGCGTAGTCGAGCGCCGCAAACTTGATGCTGAAGCCGAGTCGATCGGGCGCGACGATCAGCGCTTCGCCATCGGCGGTCTGCCTCGGCGCGCCGGCGTCGGTCGACGGGTCGGGTCCGAGCCATCGGACATCGGTGATGGCAACGGGCGGCGGTTTCGGGTTGTCGTGCAGTTCCTCGGGGACAAACGAGACGATGCCGGCGCGCGTCCCGAGGTACACGCGTCCATCGGGTCCAACCGCTCCGGATCTCTGCGCAAACACGTCCGACGGAAGCCCGTCCGCCTTTTCATAGGTCCGGAACCGCTCGGTCTGCGGATCGAAGTCCGCGAGTCCGTCGGCCGTTCCGGCCCACAGGTGGCCGCGGCGGTCGGCGACCAGCGTCATGACGGCGTTGTTCGGGAGGCCGTCCGCCTTGGAGAACTGACGCACGAACGCCTCGCGTTTCGGATCAAACTTGAGCAACCCGTCGGCGGCGCCGACCCAGATCATGTTGTCGTTTGTCCGGGCGATGCACTGCATGCTGCGCACACCGGTGCCTCCGCTGCCCGTGGGAGTAGCGAAGGCGGTAAAGTGCCGCGTTGCCGGATCAAACCGCACGAGCCCGTTGCTTTCCGTGACAAACCAGAGCGCATCGTCGTCGGTGAACACGCCGAGCATCGCATTGTCGGTCGGATTGCCATCGCTGCCGTCGCCGGGCGGGTAGTGAAAGATTTTCCCCCCTGACAGGTAATCGAGACCGTAGGCGCGCCCCGCGATCCAGACGCCTCCGTTGCGATCGGCGATGAGCGAGTTGACCTGACGGCCGGTGAACGGCTGGAAGCCCTTGCCGGCCGGCAGATCCGACGGGGTCGCCGGCAGCAGCGTGAAGCGCGTGCCATCGTAACGCATCGCGCCGCCAAAGGTGGAACCCAGCCAGATGTCGCCGTTCGGCGCCGTTGCCATCGTGGCGAGGTTGTTGATGGGAAGGGATTCCGGATCGTTCGGGTCGTTATAGAACCGGGTCCACCCGTCCTTGTCGCGCCGGCAGACACCGTCGGTCGTTGCGACCCACAACCTGCCCGCCACGTCGAAGCCCAGGCCCGCGATCCTGTTGTCGCTGATGGATCGCGAGTTCGCCGGCAGGTGGTGCTCGGCCAGGAACGGCTTCGCCTCGTTCTGCAGCCTGTTCACGCCCCCGGCGTAGGTACCCACCCAGATGTTTCCCGTCTGGTCCTCGAACACGGTGTGGGTGATGTCGTCGCTGAGACTGGACGAATCGGCGGGCCTGGGCCGGTAGGCGGTGCGGGTTCCCGTGCTGCGGTCGAAAAGCTCGACGCCGCTGCGGGTCGCGAGCCACATCCTGTCCTTGCGATCGATCAGGCCGTCGCGGACGAAATTGATTCCCGGTGTACTGGCGTTGCTTGGACGAACGTACCGGCGGAACCTGATTCGCGGCTCCTGGAGCGAGTTGGCGGGAATGCTCGCTAGGTTCGGCACGAAGGAATTGATGCCCGATTCGGTGAATGCCCAGAAGACGCCGTCGGGTGCGCGGATCACCTTGTTCACGGCGTTTGCGCTGAGCGATTCCGGGTCGTTGGGATCGTTGACGTACGAGGCGAAGGAGCCGGTGCGCGGGTCGAAGGCCGAGAGCCCGTCGCTGCCGCCGAGCCACAGGAGCCCGGTCGTCGTGTCCTCGATGATCGAACGGAAAGTGTCCTTGTTGATGCTGCCCGGAACCGCTGCCGGCCGCCGGAAGACCGTGAATTTGCCGAGGTTCCGGTCATCAAGGCGGCAGAGACCCCGGCGGGTTCCGGCCCAGATCGTGCCGGCTGAATCCTCCGCGATGCAGATCACCACATCGTTGGGCAGGCTGTCGGGCTTTTGGGGATCGTGCCGGAAATGGGTGAACTTCTCCGTCTTCCGATCGAACCGTGAAAGGCCCTGCTCGGTGCCGACCCAGATCGTGCCACCCCGGTCGACAAACAGGGACCAGATGACCTGCCCAAGGCTGTTGGGATCGGCCGGGTCGTTCTGATAGCTCTTCATCTCGTACCCGTCGTACCGGACGAGGCCGCCGATCCGCGTTCCGAACCAGATGAAGCCGTTCTGGTCCTGGGCGATGGCGCGGACGTCCGAGTGCGTTAGCCCCTGGTCGTCGGTCAGCCGTACGAAGCTGTCCACTGGTGCCGGGGGCTGGGCTACGACGCCCGACCACGCGCAAAGCGATGTCGCGACGAGGAGTCGCGAAACCCGTAGAGCAAGCCCCGCCGCTCTGAATGAGAACGCTGAAGAATTGGCCGGCACGCGACGATGTGATTGCGTGATTTCATATCGGCGTCTCAGGCAGCGGATTTACACGGAAATCACGCGGCAGACCGTGGGTGCGAGGGTTGATTCGCGGGAATTTTACACGTGATCGCCGCCAATGCCGCCGGACGGCGAAAACCTACCGGAAGTCGTGAGATGCCAGCGCGGGAAGATTCGCCTGGGGAAGGGGTTCGATGCGTTCGGCGTGTACATGGATCACACCGGACTGGTTCTGAAGCCGGCCGCTGATCTTCAACGCACGTTCCTGCGTGATCGTCAGCCGCTCACGTTCAAAAACCTGGGGAACGATGACGGCATTCGCGATTCCTGTTTCATCCTCGAGACTGACGAACACGAAACCCTTTGCCGTGCCAGGCCGCTGGCGGCAGATGACCGAGCCGGCGATCGTGACATGTTCGCCGTCGCGTCCCAGGGGCAGGTCGGTTGCCCGCCAGGCGTCCGGAAGCCGGGAGCGCATGAGCGCCATCGGATGCGTGCCCACCGTGAGTTCGAGGCCGGAGAAATCCGCGGCGAGCCGTTCCGGGACCGTCATGGGTGCAAGCGGCGGGTCCGCTGCTTCCGGCGATGCCAGGTTTCGGAACAGGGCCTCATCCTCCGACCACGCGGCCTCGACCTGCCAAAGCGCGGCGCGCCGGTGTGAAACGAAGGCGTTCAGCGCGCCGACGGCGGCAAGCGCCCGGCGTTCGGAGGCAGCGAAGGTGGTTCTTCGCAGGAAGTCCTCGATCGAGGCGAAGGGCCGCCCGCCGCGTTCGGCAAGCATCGCCTGCGCAGGCGCACGGCGAAGTCCCTTCACATACCGCAGCCCGATCCGGATCGTGTCCTCCGCCTCGACGGTGCAGTCCCACTCCGAGCTGGCGACGCACACGGGCTTGATCTTCAGGCCGTGGCGCCGGCCGTCCTGAAGGATCGTGGCCGGTGAGTAAAACCCCATCGGCTGGTTGTTCAGCAGGCTGGCGGTGAACTCGGCGGGGTGGTGGATCTTCAGCCAGCAGCTGGCATACGCGAGCAGGGCGAAGCTGATCGCGTGCGACTCCGGAAATCCGTACGTAGCGAACGAAAGCGCCGATTCGCTGACGCGCCTGACGACGTTCTCGTTGTGACCGGCGGACCGGAGCGCGGCGCAGAGTTTCGCGAGGGCCTTGTCGAGCCGCTCGGGGTTCCTCGTGAAGCCCAT
>JAJYAR010000105.1 GCA_021779435.1 bacterium | reverse complement strand
CGGTAAAGCGGATCGTCTCCAGCGACCCGGCCTCGGCGCCCCAGGCCTGAACCATGGGCGGCAAGCGCCACGCGGCGTCCATGGCTTCCCGCCCGAAGGCAGTGGCCGGCACGGCGGCAAAGGTTGGCGCAGCGATGGCTTCGTTCAGCCATTCGAAGACCTCCGGCAGTTCCCTCCCAGAACTCCTCGAACGGCGAGCACGCGGGCAACTGGTGGGCAAGCATCTGCTCCCACTCCACCTCGATGGCCGTGCGTTCGGGCCGATCGGAAAGCGCTGCGTAAGTCGGCACCGCGATGCCCTTGCCGTGCACGAGCGTCACGCTCGGGTGATAGCTCACGTAACACGGCTGGTGGAAGAGCACCTTGTCACCCGGGTTGCAGAAGGCGCGAAACGCCAGGTCCAGCGCCTCGCTCACACCGACCGTGACGAGAATCTGATCCTCCGGCCGGTAGCTTACGCTGAAGTGCCTCTCCACGTACTTGGAGATCTCCTTCCGGAGCTCAGGAAGGCCGAGATTGGAGGTGTAGTAGGTCTTGCCCTTCTCGAGCGCGTAGATCGCCGCCTCACGGATATGCCAGGGAGTGACGAAGTCCGGCTCGCCGACGCCCAGGGAAATGACGTCCTGGTCCTTCATCTTGGCGACCAGCTCGAAAAAGTCTCGAATGCCGCTCTTCGGGAGGGTGGACACGTGTCCCGCCACCCATCGTTTCGGATCGGTGTTCATGGTCTGCGTGCCTCCGGGTCAGGGGACGACATTCAGCCGCGCCGGCTGATCCTCGCCGTTGTCGAGCATGAAGCCCTGCTCCTTGTAGCACCGCAGCATGAAGTGGGTGGACGTGGAGAGGACGCCCTCGATCGTCGAGAGTTTTTCCGAAACGAAAGATGCAACCTTCTGGAGCGAAGGACCCTTGACGAACACCAGCAGATCGTAGCCGCCCGACATCAGGTAGCAGGATTCCACCTCGTCGAACCGGCTGATCCGGTCGGCGTGCCGGTTGAAACCACCACCGCGCTCGGGGGTGATGCGGACCTCGATGACAGCCCGAACGGCGGCACCTGCAGCGGCCTCGCGGGAAAGATCGAGCACCGGACGCCAGCCGAGGAAGATTTTGTCCTTCTTCAACTGTTCCAGATGCTGATTAACCTCCGCCTCGGTCAGTCCCGCGACCTTGGCCATCTGGCCGGTCGTGAGGCTGCCGCCGTCGATCAAGAGCTGCAGAACAGGGTTCATTGGGGCGGCGGTTATCCGGGATGAGCGCCATTTTGACGAGTATGAAATTCTTTAAGGCCGGGCGCAGCGCTGCCGATGGACGAGAGGGACAGATTTACGGGAAAACCCTCAAGTCACGAGTTGCCATTCCGATTTCAGTATCCCAACCTCCGACTCCGATATGCGCATCCTCGTTGTGGACGATGATGATTGTTGCCGCTTTATGCTAAGGGACGCCTTGGCAACGATCATCCCGCGCGAACGGATCTCCTTCGCAAGCGATGGAGACGAAGGCTGGTGGGTGCTGACCGATCCGGAGCGCACGTTCGACCTGCTGATCCTGGACCTGGCGATGCCTCGCGTGAACGGCCTCGCGCTGCTTGCGCGGATCCGGCAACACCCGAAGCTCGTGAACCTTCCGATCATTCTTTGCACCGGAACGAGCACGCGCCAGACGGTCACCGAGGCGGTGCGTCACAACGTCATCTCGTACGTCGTCAAGCCCTTCTCCCCTGCCGCCATCGTGCAGAAGGTCGAGGAGGTCATGCTTCAGATCAACGGGGCGAAGGCGGCGTTGGTGAAGTAAGCGGGCAGTCGGCTCGCTCGGCGCCCGCCGCCACGGACCGGAGCCACAGCCCCAAGGACCCGTTCGATATTCGTCGGCCCGGCCGGCGCCAGCCGCCGCTTGCTTCGCGCGCGAAATTACGCCAACCGTTCCGTTTCCATGTTCGAATCACTCACCGACAAACTCGGCCAGGCGCTAAGAAACCTTCGCGGTGTGGGCCGCTTGTCCGAAGAGAACATGGCGGAGTCGCTCAAGGAGGTGCGCACCGCGCTGCTGGCAGCCGACGTCCATTTCAAGGTCGCACGCGAGTTCGTTGAACGCGTTCAGCAGCAATGCGTCGGCCAGGATGTCCTCAAGGGCATCGCCCCCGGCCAGCAGATCGTCAAAATCATCCACGACGAGCTGGTGAAGCTCCTCGGCGAGGGCGCCACCGACCTTTCGACCGCGCGGCCGCTCAAGATCATGCTGGTGGGTCTTCACGGTTCGGGCAAAACGACGTCCGCCGCGAAACTCGGACGCGTTCTGAAGAAACGCGGATATCGCCCCTTCGTGGTTGCGGCCGACGTGTATCGTCCTGCCGCCATCGATCAGCTGGAGATCCTCGCGAAGCAGGAGGAGTTGGGCTTCTACGCCGACCGCGCTTCGAAGGACGTGCCCGCGATCTGTGCCGCGGCGCTCGAGGCGGCCAGGACCGCAACCGCGGATTGCATCATCTTCGACACCGCAGGCCGGCTTCAAATCGACGCCGATCTCATCCAGGAGGTGAAGAACCTGCGCACGAGGGTCCAGCCCGACGAAGTTCTTCTCGTCGCCGACGGCGCGCTGGGGCAGGAAGCCGTGAATGTTGCCAGGACGTTTCACGAGGCGCTTCAGCTCACCGGCCTGATCCTGACGAAGCTGGATGGCGACACCCGGGGTGGCGCCGCACTTTCGATCAAGGCGGTCACGGGCGTTCCCATCAAATTCATCGGCACGGGCGAAAAGACGACCGACTTCGAGACCTTTCACCCGGACCGGCTCGCGTCGCGCATTCTCGGCATGGGCGATGTCGTTTCGCTCGTTGAGAAGGCGCAGGAGACCATCGACCAGAAGGAGGCCGAGCGGATGGCGGAGAAGCTCCGGAAGGCGGAGTTCGACCTGGAGGACTTTCTCGCCCAGATGCAGCAGGTGAAGAAGCTCGGCTCGATGCAGAGCATTCTGAAAATGATGCCCGGCATGGGAGGCATGGAATTGCCCGAAGGCGCCGACAAGCAGATGGACCGCACCGAGGCGATCATCCGCTCGATGACGCGGCAGGAGAGGCGCAAGCCCGACATCCTGAACGGCAGCCGCCGTCAGCGCATCGCGAACGGCGCCGGCGTGAAGATCGTCGAGGTCAACCAGCTGCTGAAGCAGTTCCAGCAGATGCAAAAGATGATGAAGATGATGAAGGGCGGCGGCGCGAAGAAGATGATGCGCCAGATGGAGGCCATGCGCGGCAAGGGCGGAATGCCGGGGCTCTGACGGAAAAGGCAGGAGGCGGAAGGCTGAAAGCTGAAGACAGACTCCGGATCTTGTTCGGCGGCGGAGGCGGCACCGTGACGGGGCGCGTGACCAAGCCAAGCCATCGCAGATAAATCTGCTCCTACTGGGCCGATCGGTTCCCGGCAGGCGCAAATTCATTTGCGATGCCGATGCTGCCGTCACATAGCGCAGTCACGCGTACTTCGCATTTCACCCCATGAGAACACTCGTCGTCGCCCTCCTCGCGCTGCTGCCGCTTGTTTCCTCAGCCCAGGTTTCGTTCGGCTCCGCCACGCTCGTCAATGATGGCTGGAAATTCTCACTGAGCGACAACCCCGCTGCGAAGGACGCACGCTTCGACGACCACACCTGGCAGCAGGTCGACCTGCCCCACGACTGGAGCGTGAAGTCGAAGCCGAGCGAGAAGCTCGCCAGCGCGACCGGCTACCTGCCCGGCGGCATCGGCTGGTACCGGAAAACGCTGACGATCCCTGCCGTCGAAGGCGGCGAGAAGGTGTTTCTCTATTTCGAAGGCGTGTACAACCACAGCGAGGTGTACTTCAACGGCACCTTGCTTGGGAAGCGCCCCAACGGCTTCGTATCGTTTCTCTACGATGCCACGCCGTACGTCCGCTTAGGCGAGGAGAACACCCTCGCCGTTCGCGTCGACCACAGCCGCTCGGCGGACTCGCGCTGGTACACGGGCTCGGGAATCAATAGAAACGTGTACCTCGTCCGCGCGAATCCCGTGCACTTCGCGCGGTGGGGCGTGTTCGTCCAGCCGGAGTTACAGGGAGCGGCGGCGCGTGTGCGCGTCGGGACGGAGCTCCAGAACGAGACCGCGATCGCGGCCGAGTTGACCCTGGTTCATGAACTCGTGGGAGCGGACGGCAAGGTGGCCGCCACGACGCGCACGAAAGTCTCCTCGCCTGCGAAGTCGTCGGCGTCGGCCGAAGCCGTTCTCGACGTTCGCGAGCCGCATCTGTGGAGCGTCGAGGCCCCCTACCTTTACGAGGTTCGGACCACGTTGCTTCAAGGTGACCGCGTGCTGGACAAGACCTCGAGCCGGACAGGGCTCCGGACGTTTGCCTTCGATGCAGACTCCGGGTTCTCACTGAACGGCAGGCCGACGAAGATGAAGGGCGTCTGTCTCCACGACGATGCCGGCGTGCTGGGCACGGCTGTGCCGCGCGTGGTCTGGAAACAGCGGCTCGAGACGCTGAAAAGCATCGGCTGCAACGCGGTTCGCATGAGTCACAATCCGCATGCGCCTGACGTGTACGACCTGTGCGACGAGCTCGGCATCCTGGTCCTCGACGAGGCGTTCGACGAATGGGAGTTTCCGAAACGCAAATGGATCAGCGGCTGGAATGTCGGCACGCCGGGGCTGGAGGGCAGCGCGGAGTTCTTCGAGGAGTGGAGCGATCGCGATGTCGCCGACATGGTGCTTCGCGATCGCAATCATCCCTCGATCTTCGCCTGGAGCATCGGCAACGAGGTCGACTACCCCAACGATCCGTATTCCCACCCGGTGCTCGACAACGCGCGGATCAACCAGCCGACGCTGCCCGGCTATAAACCGGGAAATCCGGATGCGAGACGCCTCGGCGCGATCGCGAAGCGGCTCGTCGCCGACGTGAAGAAATTCGACCGGACGCGCCCCTTGACAGCCGCGCTCGCCGGCGTGGTCATGTCCAACGAAACCGAGTATCCGGCCGCCTTGGACATCGTGGGCTACAATTACACGGAGGACCGGTATGCGATGGACCACGCGAAATATCCGGAGCGGGTCCTCTACGGGAGCGAGAACGGCCACCTGTACAGCGCATGGCGCGCCGTGGTGGATCACAACTATGTCTTCGGGCAGTTCCTCTGGACCGGCATCGACTACCTCGGCGAGGCGGGACGCTGGCCGTCCCGCGGCTCATCGGCGGGCCTTCTCGATCTCACGGGCGCGATCAAGCCCAACGGCCGCTTCCGCGAGGCGCTCTGGTCGACGAAGCCGGTCATCGCCATCGGTACCGAAACCAAACCCCGCGAGGATCGGAAATCGACCAATGCCTGGCCGGTTTGGAACTATGCCGAAGGCGCCGTGGTTCGCGTCCTGGGCTATACCAACGCGGCAAGAGCCCGGCTGCTGCTGAACGAAAAGCCGATCGGCGAGGAAAAGCCGTACGACAACGAGACCGGCGTCATCGCGTGGGACATCCCCTTCGCCCCGGGCAAGCTCGAGGCGGTCGCGCTCGATGCGGATGGCAGGGAGACAGCGCGCGCCGCGATCCAGACGGTCGGCGCTCCGGCAGCGCTGAGGGCGGCGGCAGCCGAGAACACGATCGACCGCCGGCGCGGTGTGTCGATCATTGCCGTGCAGATCGTCGATCAAGACGGCGTGCCCGTGCTGAACGCCGATCCGGAGATCACCTGCAAGATCGACGGACCTGCGCGGCTGCTCGGACTCGAGGCCGGCAATACGCGTGACGTATCCGACACAAGTGACGCGGAGCACAAGGCCTTCCACGGGCGGCTTGTCGCCTACGTCGAGGCGACGGGAACGGAAGGCGCCGTGCGCGTGACTTTCACGGCAGCCGGCCTGCCTGACGCGTCAGTCACGATCACGGCACGCTGAATCGGGGATTGGGAACTGCCGCAGCGTCCAACTGAATCCCGGCCTCTGCGGAGGCCGGCTACATCACACCCTTGAACGCGGGTGTCTCGTGTCCCGAGTGCAGGCGACGAACAGACGGCGATCAGCCGCGACTTAACGGACGGGTGTATCGGATGCATGGCAAAACGGGGTTGCCGATAGCCTACCACACCCGATGGCTTCGCACCGGGCGGGTGGACGAGCGTCGGGGTGTTCATTGGCTTGTTCGTCCTTTTGATCTCGGCGGCGCCCTCGGAGTGGTGGTGACCGACGGCTTATCGGGTTGCGTTTTCAGTGAACATGTTGATGGTTGCGCACAGAAATGTTGCCTTATCGATAACATGTTGACGCTTAATACACCGTCTGAGTCTGCGGCTGCGCTCGCGAAACGAGTGCGCGAACGGCGACTTGAACGTGGCTGGAGCCAGGATGAGATAGCCGAGCGTGCGGGGATTAGTCCGGGGACGTATGTGTTGTTCGAGCGGACGGGGAAGATATCGCTGCTCCGGCTGCTCAAGCTCCTGGAAGTTCTCGGGCTGATGTCACAGATGGACGGGATTGCCGGCGTTGAATCCTACGCCACGAAGTCCCTCGACGAGCTCACCGCGCCGAAACGTCAGCGAGGTCGCCGTCGGACACGTCCATGAACAAGGCGCTTTCGGTCAATTACAACGGCCAGCCGGTTGGACGGCTTGCGGAGGCCGACGTGCGCGGCCGGACGTGCGTGTTTTTCGAGTACGATCCGGCGTTCATCGCCACGGGCATCGAGCTTTCACCGTTTCACCTGCCGCTCGGTCTGGGGCTGAAATCCCGGGACGGGAGCCAACCCACGGAGCAATTGCCCGGGCTGTTCGAGGACTCGCTGCCGGACTCCTGGGGCATGTCGCTCATGCTGGACTGGTTTCGCCGCAACGGAAGGCAGCCGCACCAGGTGACTCCGCTGATGCAGCTGAGTTATATCGGCGATCGCGGCATGGGCGCCCTCTCCTATCGGCCTGAGAACGCACCCGAACTCGCGGCCCAACTCGACCTGGAACGCATCTACGCGGACGCGCTGCTCGCGGAGTCCACGTCGAACTACTCCAACGCACTCACGGCGGTTGGCACCAGCGCCGGGGGCGTTCAGCCGAAGGCGTTGATCGGCATTGCGACCGATCCCGCCAAACCGCGTTTTTGGACAGGAGCGCAGTCGCTGCCCGCCGGCTACGAGGCGTGGATCGTGAAGTTCACGGTTGAGCGCGCGGATCATCCTGGTGGCGATGGCCGAGTCGAATTTGCGTACAGCCTGATGGCTCGCGCTGCCGGAATCGATCTGCCGCCCGCGCAGATTCTCGAAGCCGGCGGCAAGGCTCATTTCGCCGTGAAGCGCTTCGATCGCGACGGTGCCCGGCGTATTCATCATCACACGCTTTCACGCCTTTTGCACGCGGTGGGGAGCGACCTGGATTACGAGACGCTGCTGCGCGTCACGCAGAAGATCACACGGGATCATCGCGAGGTGCAGCGCGCGTATCGCCGCGCCGTTTTCAACGTCCTCGCGTGCAACGAGGACGACCACGGCAAGAACCACGGCTTCATCCTCGAGAACGGCGAGTGGCGGCTTGGCCCGGCGTACGACCTCACCTACCGCCGGCTGCTCGAACGCGGGCTGGCAGTCTGTGGCGAACGGCGAAAGGCGTCGATGCCCGATCTGCTCCGCCTTTCCTCACGCGCCGGAATTCAGAAGGCGGCCGCGGCGGCGATCATCGAGGAGGTGCGTGCGGCAGTCTGCCGCTGGGCCGAATTCGCGGAGTTGGCAGACGTTCCGGCGAGTGCGGCCTCGGAGATTCAGGACACTCTCAATCGCCAGTCCGGCAGCCTGCACACTGCCCCTTAGCCTGGGTTCAGTTGGAATATGATCGGGACCTGCATGAGGACGGGAACCACGTTCCCGTCGCAGCCGGGGTTCTGTGGCTTGTGGCACGGCGGGACCGCTGGGCCCGCCGGGTTTGGTGGTAGGGCGGGACCGCTGGGCCCGCCGGGTTTGGGTGGTAGGGCGGGACCGCTGGGCCCGCCGGGTTTG
>JAJYAR010000104.1 GCA_021779435.1 bacterium | reverse complement strand
CGCCCGTCCCGAACTCGGAGACACTCGAGATCTTCCGGTTCATGGACGCCGCCCAGCGCAGCAAACAGGCGGGAGGCGCGCCCGTCCGTCTCGAGTCCGCCGGCGGACTTCCCTGAAATCGCCCAACCCGCCAACGCTATCCTGAAAGACGATGGTCAAACTCACCGAGCGCGCCAAAGCGGCCGGTTGAGCGGCGAAGCTTAGTCCAAAGGTTTTGGACGAGGCTCTGTCGCGCCTGCCGCGATGGAAGGACGAAAACGTCCTCGTAGGGTTTGAGACGTCCGACGACGCGGGCGTGTACAAGCTCTCGCCGGAGTGTGCCCTCGTGCAGACCGTCGACTTCTTCACCCCCATCGTCGACGACCCCTACACCTTCGGCGCCATCGCCGCCGCCAACGCCTTGAGCGACATCTACGCCATGGGCGCGCGCCCGCTCACCGCTCTCGCCATCCTCGCCTACCCCGCCTCCGGCGACCTCAACGTCCTCGAACAAATTCTCCGCGGCGGCGCCGAAAAAATCCACGAAGCCGGCTGCGCCTTGATCGGCGGCCACTCCATCAACGAAGAAGACATCAAGTTCGGCTACTCCGTCACCGGAACCGTCCACCCCTCGCGCATCCTCGCCAACTCCGGCACGTTCCCCGGTGACTCGCTCATCCTTTCCAAACCCCTCGGCACCGGCGTCGTCGCAACCGCCGTCAAACGCGGCATCGCCCGCCCCGAAGACGCGCAAGCCGCCGAACACTCCATGCTCCGGCTCAATAACGTTGCCTGCGAGAGCATGCTCGAGGCCCAAGCCCGTGCCTGTACCGACGTCACCGGCTTCGGCCTCCTCGGCCACGCCCGCGAAATGGCGCTGGCGAGCAACGTCACCCTCGAAATCGACCCCGCGTCGCTCGAGTTCCTCCCCGGCGCTCTCGCCTACGCCCGCTCAGGCGCCGTCCCCGGCGGCACCAAGAACAACCGCGAGTTCATCCAACCCTGCGTCGACGGCGTCTCCGAATTCGACGACCTTCTCTACGACCCTCAGACCTCCGGCGGCCTCCTCATCGCCCTCCCCGAACACGCCGCCCAGCACCTCCTCGCCATTCTTCCCGGCTCCTTCCGCGCCGGCCGCGTCCTCGACAAAGGCCACAAACCCGTCCGCATCGCCAACCCATGACTGAAACCAACCCCCTCATCATCGCCCTCGATGTCGAATCCGGCGCCGAGGCCCTTGCTCTCGCCTCTTCCCTCGGCGACGCGGTCTCCTTCTATAAGGTCGGCATGGAACTCTACGCGGCCGAGGGCATGAGCGTCGTCCGCGAACTCCTCGCCCGCGGCAAGCAGGTCTTCCTCGACCTCAAGCTCTACGACATCCCGGAAACCGTCAAACGCGCCACCGCCCGCATCGCCAGCACCGGCGTCCGCTTCCTCACCGTCCACGGCAGCGACGCCGTCATGCGCGCCGCCGTCGAGGGCCGCGGCGCTTCCAGCCTCCAACTCCTCGCCGTCACCGTCCTCACCAGCTTCGACCAGCACGACCTCGCCCAACTCGGCTACCCCTGCCCGGTCCTCGACCTCGTCCGCCTCCGCGCGAAAAACGCCCGCGCCTGCGGCATAGACGGCATCGTCTGCTCCCCGCTCGACGCTCCGCAAGTCCGCGCCGCCGCCGGCCCCGACGCCATCCTCGTCACCCCCGGCGTCCGCTCCCACACCGCCGGCAAGGGCGACCAAAAACGCGTCGCCACCCCCGCCGAAGCCATCGCCGCCGGCGCCAACTACCTCGTCATCGGCCGCCAGGTCACCCGAGCCGCCGGCCCCAAAGCCGAAGTCGCCCGAATCTTAGAAGAAATCGCCACCGCCCGCACATAGCGCCGCGCTGCAAAACCCTCGGCCGGTGCGCCGGCAGCGTCCTTTATCGCAAACCGTTCAGGGCTGCCGTTTCGCTTCCAGTTGAAGCCTCTCCCAGCCACCTTTGCCATAGACAAGCACCGTAACCGCTCCCCGTCGGTGATCGACAGCGAATCCAATCGGGACGGAACGAGGCTCCGGCCCGGCAACGCCGAGGATTTCGAACGGTTCAACGCGCGGCACAGCTATATCCACCCCCGTATAGACGTAGTTGTCCATCAGGTACGGGAACGCGAGAGATCCCTTGAAAAAGGGCACCGGAACAACCTCGCCGTCCGGCGAAAGAGCGGACGCAGAGGGATACAGGGAGACCATTTCCGGAGGAAGCACCAGACGCGGGTAGTGGGGCTTTTCGACTACGAGGCGATCAACGGTGTGTGCTTGCATGTCCACGCCCACAGCGTGCCGCCTTCTGCAAAAATGACCAATCCGGAATTAGGAGCAGCAAAACTGCTCGCACCGAACCACAGATCCGTGCGCTTCTTGCCCTGCATGGGGGGCGTGAAATCAGCCGCGCGCAGCTCGCCCCCAGTGAGGGCCACCGGGCTTATAGGACAGATCGGCTGATGGCCGAGCGGGACACTTACGGAGGTGCAACGGAATACCCATAGCCGGTTGTTCCGCGCATCGGCAAAGGCCGGGAAAAGCTCTTGATCGGAGGAGTAAGTTCGAGCGGCGGAAACGGGAGTGAGCTGGTTGCCGCTCGGATCGAAGGAAAGGGTCAAAAACCTGCCGTGCTGAATTCCTGCGCCACGCTGGCCGTCCTGGGAAACCGAGGCTATTCCGCTGACCGCAAGAACCGCGGCGCCTTCCACAAACCCGGCAAGGGAAGGCGAGCAAATTCCCGAGTCCTGCCCAACCGTCCAATTTCCAATCCACGCCCCAGTTCTGATGTTCGCGACAGCGACCTGCATCTGATCCGGTTGCGGAAAGCCGTTCCTGAGGACACCCACGGCCACCAAGCCGGCTTTCTGGTCGGCATAAGCACGGCATTGATACCGGACTTGGGGGAAGGTTTGGGTATCGGCCGGGAACGGCAAGGGCAAACGCAGACGCAGCCGGGCGCCGGAAGGGCGCGTGATTTCAAGCAGGATACCATCGGCATCAACCGTAGCAGCGGCTGATGTTCCATCTGGCGCAAACGACGCACACGCGCAGAGGACCCGCCGGGAGATACCGTGCTCCTGCGCTTTCAGCACCGGCGCGCCGGCGATGGACCCCACCGGCAACAATGCCGTTAGGTGGAGGCGCATACCGGCATCTTAACTCCACCCCGCCCTCGCCACCCTGCTACACCGCAGTGGGCGCCAAGAGCCGCGCGAGGTTGCCGCGGCAATTCCATCGCATCAAATCCGGCGGGCGCGGCTTCAACCCTCGGCGCACCGGGACCGCCCGCTCGGCCGCCGGAAGGGATCAGCGCCCTTCAGCTCGCAAGCCGGAGGAGTCCGCGCACGCGATAATTCTTCCCCGTATGAGGTAGAATTAAACCTATGGACGGCTACACACCTGCTCAGGCCGCCGTTATTACAGGTTTGCCCCTGGCGGCGGTCCACAAAGCGATCGATAGTCGCCTGATTCGTCCCCGGTCGGCGCGATCGCGGGCGGCGGTCCGCAGGCTGCTGACCAAGGAACAATTGATCTACCTTCAGCTCGAAGCGGAGGGCCTGCGGCTGCTCCCCGTCGGGACACGGAGAGAGATCGCCGCCTCCATTCAGCGGTCGCCCGAGGTGGACTTGATGGCAATCGGAAGCGGGACCGCGCTTTTTGTCGAATGCAAGGCAGCCCGCCGCAAGGTCGAAGGACAGTTGAAGCAGCTTGGCCGCATCAAAGAGATGGTGGTCAGCGATCCCGAGATCATGCGCGGGACGCCGGTCTTCCGCGGCACGCGGATTCCCGTGGACCTTGTTGCCGGCATGCTCGCCCAAGGCGCAACAGCGGAGGAGATTCTGGAAGGCTATCCGACCCTGAGCAAGGAAAAGATCGCCGTCGCGCCGCTGTACGTGCGCGCGTTCCCACGGCGCGGACGCCCCAGCCTCCGGCCATGGCAGGGGAAGAAGCCACGCGGCCGGAGATCCTATCCCTTGGGCCCGCCGCTCAACAACGCATGAGGTTCCTCATTGACGAATGCCTGCATGAATCGCTGGTCGGAGTCGCTCGTGGCGCCGGTTTCGAAGCAAGCCACGTCAATCACCTCGGTTTGAGCGGCAAGAAGGACTGGGAACTGGCCCGGCGAATCGTGGCGGACGAATTCACATTCGTCACGAACAACCGCGTCGATTTCATTCGACTCTTCGCCAAGATGGACTTGCACGCGGGCTTGATTGTCATTGTCCCGAACGCTGTGCCATCCCTCCAGCGCGCCCTCTTCGAGGCGGCCATTCTGCATCTGGGCGGAAGAGAGGCGGTCAATGCGGCATTGGAGGTCACAGTCGACCGTAATACGATAAAATGCGTGGAATATCAACTCCCGGCATCTGGGCGAGATCACAAGCAGAAGTAAACCGGCGCTCAATTCCTTCAAACATTGAAGCGCGCGCCCGGTTCGTCACTCGGGTCTTGTTGAGACGCCAACGGGAGCTATCGCGCCATAGCGGCCAATTTACTCGCCCGCGCGCCTCGCTGCCCGCCGCCGCCCCGCGGGCTTCACCGGCTCGGTCCGCACCGCCCACCGTCCCAAGCGGTACTCCCGCCCATAACCCGACGTCAGGTTCCGGATCGACACCGTCACCCCGCCGCCCGCATCCGCCGCATACCGCTCTTCAATCCGCTCCCGCACCACCCCCGGTGACTGCTCCACGTTCCGCATCGGCAGGTCCTCCCGCGTGCGCAGCGACGGCTCGAACGGAAACAGAATCTCGTCCCACACCGTCAAGTCCCCGCGCGGCTCCCCGTCCGGCCCCAAGTGGCTGCACTCCAGATACCGGAAATGCCCGATGTTATGCACCGGGTTGTAACTCCGCCGTATCTCCACCGGCGACCCGCCCGCCAGCGGCAGCATAACTCCCTTGGCGAACAACGGATCGAAAATCACCCGCCGCCCCGCGTCCGCCTCCCGCCAAACGCCAAAGTATCGCGTGAACTTCTCCCGCAGCGCGTACCCGGACTCCTCGTCCGCCTGAATCGCCAGCCCGATCGCCGTCGCCGACCTCGTGTACGCGCTCCGCTTCACCCGCCGCCCGAACGTCTCCCGCAGCACCCGCGCCACCATCGGCAACTCGCTCCCGCCCCCGGTGACATACAGCGCCTCCATTCCGTCTTCGCCGTGCGCGGCCAGCAGGTCTTCCACCACGTGTACCGTCTCTTCCATCAACGGCCGGCACCGCTCATAGTAATCGGCCACCGGAATCGTCACCGCGCCCAACCCCTCGCGCACCGGATCCAGATCCACCGTCACGCGCCGCGAGTTCGGGTTCAACCCTTCCTTCTTCACGCGGCACTCGTCGTGCAGCCGGAAAATCTCCGCCTGGCTGAACTTCTCGATGCCGCCCTTCACCCCCGCCGCCTCCAGCGCCATCGCCGCCAGGATCTCGTCGAAGTCGTCTCCGCCCAGCGTCGTGATGCCTTCCGACGTCACCACGTAATGCCGCCGCTCGCTCATGTCCACCAGCGACGCGTCGAACGTCCCGCCTCCCAGGTCATACACCAGCACCCGTCCGTCGATCTGGTGCTTGTGCCCGAATTCCAGGCTCGCCGCCGAAGGCTCGTTCAACAATCCAAGCACCTCGAACCCCGCCGCGTGAAACGCCTCCACCGTCAGGAACCGCTGGTTGCTGTTGGCGTTCGCCGGCACGCCCAGCATCGCTTCGAGCTTCTCGCCCGCCTTCAGGTTCAAACTCGAATGTTCGAGAATCAGCGTCCGCAGCGCCGCCGCCATCCCGCCGAGCAGCTCGGCCAGCGGAACATGAACCGAATCGAGGTCGAGCACCGTGTTCGGCCCCGCGTCGTCCAGCAGCCGCTTGATCGACCGCACGGGCGTCCAGTCCGGCTCCGTCTGCTTCGTCCACGCTTCCCAGCCGAACACACGCTCCTCGCCCCGCACCGCGGCAAGCGTGGGAACCCAGTCGTAATGGCACCCGTCGGCGGCCTCGAACGCGACTACCGGGTAATTCCCCCGGTCCACGGCCGCCACCACCGTGCGCGTCGTGCCGAAATCGATTCCCAACCGCATGACTTTACTGTACCGGGAACAGTGGAACGGTCGCGCGGACTCGAACGCTGGCGACTACACTAGGGCAAGGCGGTCGAACAATATACGCAGCCGCGCCTCGGTTCTTTGCTTCGCGAATGCAAACGAGAAGCTCCTATGCCAGCAGCGCGAGGATTTACTTTGTCGGCGGTGGGATTACCCACACCGACTGTGATGCGAACCAGCGCCTGACACCCTCTGTCTTGGGACCGCAGATCTTCGTGTGTGAGGATTCCTCCGGCAATGGGTCGGGGGAAACGGTTTGATTTTTCGACCGGACTTGACCGGCGATCAGTGATGCGAGGCCAAAACCGTCGTGACCGGCCATGATTCGGAGCACGTCGCCCCCTTCCGAGTCAATCACATCCTGCCGGTAGACGGACATCGGATCGCCGTCATTGTCGTCCTCGAAGGCGGCAGACGAGGGTCTTATGCGCCCGAGCTTATTGTCAAAGAAGAAATGCCAGTGGGGAACGCGACGTAGGAGCGCTGTCGCAGCCGCGACCGTCGGCTCATCCGGAAACTTCTGAGCGCATTCCTCCGGAGTGTTCAAGCCGCCGAGCTCACTTTCCAGAGATGCGCTGTACCCAGGCCTTCAGCACTTCCTGGTGGCCGGCGAGTGGCCCTTCCGTGCTCTCACCCGATTCGGTGTGTTCGGCAAAAAAGGTGATCTGATCCGGCGAGTCGATGTAGATCTCGATATCGCCGTTCTCCGTGTGCCATTCAAGTTGGATTCCGCCGCGAACCCTTGGCACCACCAATGGGGGCGCAATGCCAGGCTGCAGGAGATCCCAAACTAAGCGAATCGCACAAACAGCATTCCTGGGGTCGATCGGCTTTGCCGAATAAGAGTTCCAATTTGGCGCTAGAGTCAGCAGCGCTGCGATTGTTTCTAGGCTCTTTAGGAAGGGCCCGGGTAACTGGCCGCTCGCCTGAACCACAACGAATATCTCGGAGCCACGTTTTCGAAGGGTCACTTTCTGGAGCCTCGGTGGCACCGGCTCAATTGTTGCGGCGATGACCGAGGGACGGGCCAGAACGTCAGGCAGCGCTGAGGCGGAAAGCAGCCCTTCAGACCGAACAGCCCTCTCAGCAAGGCTGTACTCGATATTCGGCATCATCGCTGCACTAGCCATCGATCCTCTCCCATGCTTTATGCATTTGAGTCGTCGTCAACTCTGCGAATCCTTTTACGATCCATCGTCTGCCAATTTCAAAGAAGCGAAACGCACCCTCGATGCCTTCCCCGGCCGGCTCGCCGCGGGCAGTGAGATTCAGAATCAGAATTGGTGCATTATCTGCCTTCTTCCAGGCCGCCTGGGACATCACATGGAGCCGTCCCATCGGCTTGCCGCCATCGTCGCGCATCACGAAACGTAATCGCACGCCGCCGTCTTCCGCCTCGGGAAGGAATCGCCGCTCAGGTGTAGCCGCCCAGCCCGCCAGAACCTTGTCGATCTGCCCGTGCCGCTCCCATACTCCCGAAGGCTCGATATGATTGACGTACGTCACTTCGCACTGGTTCACGATCGGAGACCTCATTTCCTCGTCTTCCAGGAATTTACCCAATGTGGCAACCTCACCTCTGAACTTGTCCCGAATCGCCTCAAATCGAGGGTACGGCGCCATTCCTTCCATCTTGCGCCAGTTGTGGATGAAGCGGTCTGCCTGAACCTGAATCAGCTCGGTCTTGTCCTGATTGAGAAACCATAACCGCGGCACGGGGGGTTTCTCTTCGACCGTCACCTCGACCCGGGCCGGCGAAGGCGGTCCAAACGTCTCGAGCATCGGCGGCAACGGCGGCTGTTCTTCGATGAGCGGAAGCCGCTCCCTGAACCGCTGCCACAGCAAACCCAGATGGGCACTCGTCAGACCTGCGATAGGCTCGAATTGAAGCGACAACACCGTTTCCGCTAGCGGCGGATTGCGAA
>JAJYAR010000103.1 GCA_021779435.1 bacterium | reverse complement strand
GCCTCAGTCGCGTCCGCCACGTTGAAACGCATCGTCATCGCGGGCATGTAGCCGGCGATCGCGTCGTGCGCCACGGCGATGCGCCCGCCCTCAAGCGGCGCACGCACAACACCCGTCACGTCGAAAACCTTTTCTGCCGCCGTGACAGCGGTCACCGCGAACGCGAGCAACAGAGGAAGCAATAGGGAGCGAAGGTGCATGGCTCACAGTGCCGCAGCTTTCCCGACAGTGCCTTGACCGACATCAATCCGACCCCGGATCGGCAGATTTTAGGACACAATCTCAGGGCAGATTGACACCGGTCAAGGTCTGGCCGCGAAACCCGGGCTATCGTAGCCGTACCTTATGAAGATCACATCACACAGTGTCCTCGGTGGTGCCCTCCTCGCAGCGCTCGCACTGAGCGGTTGCGGCAAATCCGAACGGACGCCTGAGGCGGCAAACGCCGCGGCAGCGCCGGCGGCGGCGAGTGCGCCGGCCGCGGACAAGCCGGCAACCGGTCGCGCCATCGCCCTCACGGCCAACGACACGATGAAGTTCAACACGACGGAACTCCATGCCACGCCGGGCGAGGCGCTCGCCGTCACCCTGACCAACGAGGGAACGGTGCCGAAGTTCTCCATGGGGCACAACTGGGTGCTGCTCACGGAAGGCACCGATCTGACGGCCTTTGCCGCCGACGCCGGGACCGCCGCGGCCACCAACTACATCCCCGCCACTTTCAAGGATCGCGTCCTCGCGTCCACCAAGCTGCTCGGTCCCAAGGAATCCGATACCGTCCTTTTCTACGCGCCCAAGAAGCCCGGTCATTATCCGTTCCTCTGCGCCTTCCCCGGTCACATGCAGGTGGGAATGAAGGGCGAACTGATCGTCGAGTGACTCTCCCGCGCACTCCCATGCCCATGAAACCCACCTCTCAGCTCCTGCTGACGATCGCTCTTGCCGCGGGACTAGGCCTCAGCGGCTGCAACCCGCCGGGCAAAACCCAGTCGGCGAATGCGAAGTCAGCCGACGCCAAGTCCCCGGCCGCTCGCACCTACGTCGCTCCGGGCGAAAAGGATGAGTACTATCTGTTCTACTCCGGCGGCCACTCCGGCCAGGTCTTCGTCGCGGGCATTCCGTCGATGCGGCACATCACGACGATCCCCGTTTTCGGCCGATATCCAGGAACCGGCTACGGCTACGACGAGGAGACGAAGGCCATGCTGGGCGAGTACACCTGGGGCGACGTCCACCACCCGGGGCTGTCGAAGACCAACGGGCTCTACGACGGCCGGTGGCTGTTCGTGAACGACAACGCCAACAACCGCATCGCCCGGATCGACCTGCGCGACTTCAAGACCAGGCAGATCCTCGGGCCGATTCCGAATTCGATGGGCAACCACGGCTCGTCGTTCGTCACCGACAACACCGAGTACGTGCTGGTCGCGACGCGCTTCTCGACGCCGCTGCCGAAGGGTCGCTACGCCGATCCCGCGGACTACGAGAAGGAGTTCAACGGCGCCGTCACCGGCATCCGGGTTGACCCGAAGACGGGCACCATGAGCGTCGGCTGGCAGATTCTCACGCCGCCGTTCGACTGGGACCTCGGCTCGACGGGCAAGGGACCAAGCGAAGGCTGGGCGTTCTGGACGTCGTACAACACCGAGATGGCTCACGATCAGCTCGAGGCCAACTCGACGCAGCGGGACAACGACTTCGCCGCTATCGTGAACTGGCGCGCCGCCGAGGCCGCCGTCAAGGACGGCAAGACCACGCAACTCGACGGCGTCGCGGTCATCGACCCCGCCAAGGTCCCGGGCGTGCTCTACTACCTGGCGGTCCCGAAATCCCCGCACGGCATCGACACCGATCCGACGGGCCGCTGGATCGTCGCCTCGGGCAAGCTGCAGCCGATCGCCTCCGTGTTCGACTTCACGAAGCTCCAGGCCGCGATCGAAAAGAAGGACTTCGAGGGTGAGTTCCGCGGCGTGCCGGTGATCCGTCACGATGCCGCGATCGAGGGCGAGGTGCCGGTCGGCCTCGGGCCGCTGCACACGCAGTTCGACGGGAAGGGCAACGCCTACACCTCGCTCTACATCGAGTCCGTCGTGACCAAATGGAAGATGCCGCCGTGGACCACGGAGGAGAAGGCCGACCTCAACAAGGCGGTCCTCGATAAGATCCCGGTTCATTACAACATCGGCCACCTCGTCATCGGCGGAAGCGACACGAAACAGCCGTACGGCAAGTACCTCGTCGCGATGAACAAGATGTCGAAGGGACGCCACATCTCGGTCGGTCCCTCGCAGCCGGAGGACAGCGAACTCATCGACATCTCTGGGGCGAAGATGGAGGCGATCTACGAAACCTTCAGCGAGCCGGAGCCGCACTTCGCGCAGATCCTGAAGGCCGACGCCATCAAGCCGATCGAGGTGTATCCAAAGGCCGAGAGCACCGATCCGAACGCGGTGTGGGAGGCGAAGGACACCGGCATCACCCGCAACGGCAACGTCATCGACGTCAAGATGCTCGCGATCCGCAGCCACTTCACGCCGGACAGGATCGACGCCAAGGTGGGTGACGAGCTGGTGATCCACGTCACGAACGTCGAGCAGACGCCGGACATGATTCATGGCTTCGGCATCGTCGAACAGAACGTCAACCTCGTCATCGATCCGGGCGAAACCAAGACCGTACGCCTCAAGATGACCAAGACGGGCGTGTTCCCGTTCTACTGCACGAACTTCTGCTCCGCGCTCCACCAGGAGATGCAGGGCTATCTTGCGGTGAAGCCGGCCGACGCCGCCGTCGCGAAGTCCAACTAACCGAGAACCGGTGCCGCGGCCGCCATCACGGTCGCCGCGGCGCCCATTCGCATCCTACCGTGAAAGAGCTCCTCCGCCGCGAAAATGTGTTCCTCCGCCGCCCGCTGAATCTGCGCTCGCGGCTCCTGCTTCTGCTCGCGGCGGTCGTCGTGGCAGTCGCCGTGTTCATGCCGCTGTGGCAGATCCGGTTGGTGGCGCCGCAGTACCAGGAGGGTCTCAGCCTTCGCATCTATTCGCACAAGCTGGTCGGCGGAAACGGCGGACAGGACCTCAATGAGATCAACGTGCTCAACCACTACATTGGGATGAAGCACCTGTCGGAGGAGGACTTCGCGGAGATGAAGTGGCTGCCATTCGCGTTCGGGATCTTTGCGCTCCTCGCGCTGCGCGCCGCCGCGATCGGACGGCTCATCAGCCTCGTCGATCTCGGCGTCCTCTTTCTCTACTTCGGGGCGTTCTCCATCGGAAATTTCTACTTCCGTCTCTACTCCTACGGGCATCACCTCGACCCGCACGCCCCGATGCGGATCAAACCCTTCACGCCGATCCTCGTTGGCAGCCAGAAGATCGCGAACTTCGTGCAGACGAGCCTGCCGCAGTCGGGCGCGCTGCTGCTCGCCTTCTTCCCCATCCTGGTCGCAGCCGCGCTGTGGTGCTCGCGGCGGGAGGAGCCATGAGACTCCAAGTCCTTGCGGCCGCGCTCCTCGTTGCGCCCGTGTTTGCCTTCGGCGCGACCCGGGGTGACGAGCTGCGCGCGCGAATTGCCTCAGCGAAGGACGGGGAATCCCTCCTGGTCGCGAGCGGCGACTACGACGGCCCGTTCGTGATCGACAAGCCACTGCATCTCGTCGGCGCCGCCGGCGCCGTGCTGCGCGGCGACGGACACGGCAACATCGTTTCGGTGCGCGCCCCCGACGTCGAAATCGCCGGGTTCGTGGTACGTCACTCCGGCCGCAACCTGTCCGACGACAACGCCGCGATTCACATCCGCGCCGCGCGGGCGTTCGTGCACGACAATCATATCTTCGACATGCTGCACGGAATCTATGTGCGGAAGGCGAACGACTGCCGGATCGTGAACAACACGATTCTCGGCGACGGCGCGATGAACGACGCGATTGCCGATCCGGTGATCGCCGGTCTGAAGGCCGGCGACGCAGCGAGCGGTGAGTTGTGCAGCGTGCCCGCCCCGCAGGACCGCCGCGGCAACGGCATCCACCTTTGGAATTCGTCCGGACATTTCGTGGCGCACAACACCATCCGCGGGACGCGGGACGGCATCTACTTTTCCTTCACCACGCACACGCACACGGAGGACAACACCGTCTCGCACGTGCGCTACGGGCTGCACTACATGTATTCCGACGAAAATGTGTTCGAGCGGAACACGTTCTCCGAAAATGCTGCGGGCGCCGCGCTGATGTATTCCAAGGGGCTCGTCCTGCGGGAGAATCGCTTCGTCTCCAATCGCAGCCATCGCGCCTACGGCCTGCTGCTCCAGTCGATCGATGACACCGAGATCGCGGCCAACACGATCGAGGGCAACACCGTCGGGCTGTACATCGAGAACAGCAATCACGACACCGTGCGGGCCAACCGGATCTCCGGAAACTACGTCGGCCTCCGCGTGAACGACAGCACGGTGGACAGCCGTTTCTTCGAAAACACCTTCACCAACAACATCCATCCGCTCGAGACCAGCGGTGGAAATTCGGCAAACCAATGGGCCGCCATGGGTCGTGGAAATTACTGGGACGATGCCGTGAAGCTCGACCTCAACCGCGACGGCATCGCCGACCTTCCGCACCGCGAGCCGGACCTGTTTGGCTCCTGGCGCCGCACGTTTCCCGCAATAGGGCTGCTCTCGGGGAGTCCCGGCGAGCGCCTGCTCCGTTTGATCCACAGCCGGCTCGCGCTGCCGACGCTGCCCGGCATCACCGACCCGCGTCCCCTTGTCTCTCCCACCCGATGATTCTCGTTCGCGATCTCAGAAAATCCTTCGGCGCGCGTCGCGTCCTCGCCGGCCTCGATCTCGTTGCGGAGCCCGGGGTGGTGACGCTGCTCGTCGGCGCAAACGGTGCCGGCAAGACCACCACGCTGCGGCTGCTTGCCGGCCTCGCGGAACCCGACGGCGGCACGATCGCGATCGCCGGCCACAATCTGCATCGCGCCCGGCGCGACGCGCTCGCGCACCTGTCGTTCCTGCCGCAGGCGCCGCGGTTTCATCCCCGGCTCACAACGGGCCAGGTCATTCGCTTCTACGCGCAGCTGCGAGGCCGCGACCGCACGGCGGTGGGTGCCGCCCTGTCGACCTGGGGCTTGGATGAGTTCGCCCGCGTGCCGACCGGAAAACTCTCGGGCGGTCTGCGGCAGCGCCTCGCCCTCGCCGTGTTCGCGCTCGCCGACGCACCCGTGCTCCTGCTCGACGAACCCGGGCTGAGCCTCGATCCGCAGTGGCGTTACCGGCTGCAGGCCTTCCTCGTCGGCGAGGCGCGCCGCGGACGCACGGTGCTGGTTGCCACGCATCTGCTCGGTGAATGGGAGGGGCAGACCGATCGGTGTCTCCTGATCGCGGATGGCCGCAACGCGGGCGAATTGCCGCCGGAGCGGTTGCGGGACGCGTTTTTCGGCCGCGACACCGCGACTTCCACCGACTCCCCCACCCGGGCCTGCGCATGAACAACACCACGACGATTCTGCCTTCGCGCCGACTTGTTGCGCTGGCGGCTGCCGCACGGGAGCTGTTGAGCCACCGGCTGAACCGATTTCTCCATGCGCACGTGCTCCTCGTGCTCGTCGCGGGCCTGCTGCCGCTGCTGACGCCCGACGAGGCGCTGGTGCGCGGCGCCGCGTGGTGGCTGCTGCACGCGGTGCTTTACGCCGTGTCGCTTTCCGCGCTGCTGCTCGGGCTGAGCTCGGCGCAGGCCGAGGTGGAGGAATTCACCTGGCTGATCGGCCAGCCGAACGGCATCGGACCCTGGCTCGCAGGGAAGGCCGCGGCGCTCGTGGCACTTGTGGCATGCTCCTCGGCGCTGCTGGTTGTGCCGACGATTCTCGCCGGCGGGGCGTCGCGCGAACTTGCGCTGACCGCAGTCGGCGCGGCCGGCGTGAGTGCAGTCTGCGCGCTCGCGGGTCTTGCGCTGGGCTTTTGGATTCGCGACGGCGTCCGCGGAATGATCGCGGTGGTCGCCGCATGGCTGGTGCTGCTGTTCGGCACGGACCTCGTGCTGCTGGGTGTCGCCGGCGCGACGGCGACGCAGGAGCATGCGGATTTCTGGGTGGCGGCGCTGATGGCGAATCCCCTCGATGCGTTTCGCGTGACGGTGCTGCTGGCGGTGGAACACGCCGCGTTCAGCGGGCTCGATGCGGGCCGGCTGACGTCCTGGTGGGTCGCACATGCCAACCTGTGGCTGGCCTGCATCTTTGGGTTTTGGATGAGTGCAGCCGGTCTGGCGGCCTGGCTCGGGGCCAACCGCCGAAGCGACTAGGGCGCGCCCCGCGTCAGAAACCGTTCAGGCGGGCGCGTGTTCAAACGGCAGGTGCGTCGCTCCTCGGTGGCCAGGTCACACCGTCGAGTTCCTTGGGCAGTTGGGTGGGATCAGTCGGGTAGATCAGCGACAGGTCCATCCTGGATTTCGAGCCTTGGAGAAACTCCAGCTCCTCCGGGGCTCCGATAATCAACCACAGCACCTCGGCGTCGGTGTCGTTGAACACCTGCCGCAGCTCCTCCGGGCCGACGAGAACTCCGCCATACCGGGGCACCGTCAGCGTCGTCCCGCCGACCCTCATGCGGCCGGTCCCTTCGAGAACGAAATAGAATTCCTCCGCCCGCATGTGCTTGTGCAGGGTGTTCGCGCTGCGAGGTGGAAGGCGCCAGAGTCGCGCGCCGATGTTCTCGCTGCCGGTGCGTTCGAGGTAGTCCGCGTTTGGAATCTTCATCAGGTTCGAGGGTCGCCAGAAGAGGTCTTCCGGCCTGATGAGGTGATGGCCTTGAATCGGTTTCATGGCGGGCAGGTCGTTGGGCGCTTCAGCGAAACGACAATCGACGCACTTGCCAAACAGCCGGGATCGAAATCCCCGCCTCGAAGCGCTGGCTGGCGGCGACCGGGGGCGTCGACGACGCATGTAATGGTTTCCCTGATGCAGCGCTGCCGGTCCCGCGGATGCGATTGTGGGGAAAGTTATGTTATTTCCGCCCAACCTTCCTTGCGACCGACCGCAGCACCATCACGACGCATATTCAATTTCATCGGAGCAGCTAATATCCCCGCATCCACGGACCGGATTCAGGGGAATCCGTTGACCGTGCGACCGCCGGGTTCTACCAGATGATCCCCCTCCCCACCCCACAAGGGCGCCTCCTGATTGAGCCGCCTGTTTGATCCTCCCCCTGCCTCGTTGCCACTCAGCTCTGCGGTCCCACCCCGGCGCATTGTCGGCTTGTGACTCGAGTCCCCCACCGCGTCGGCCGTGCTGCCGGTGTTTCCGTCCCCCACGAAATCCCATGAAAAGATTCCTGCTCATCTGGTCCGCCCTGCTGTGCCTGTCCGTCCCGGCGCAGGCAGCCACGCCCGTTGTATCCACGCCCGCCATGACAAACCTGGGCGCAAACCAGGTGACGCTGACTCTGCGCTCGGACACCTCGGGCACCGGCTACTTCACCCTGCTCACCGGCGCAGGCGCAACGCCGGGCACGGGCGCGCAGACCCAGGCAGGCCAGAACAGCACCGGTGCGACCGCATTCCGTCACGGCTCGCTTCCGCTCGTCGCCAATACCGCGGGGACGTACACGATCCGCAATCTCCGGGCGAGCACGGCCTACACCGTCTGCTTCACGGCCGATGACGGCACGACGGTCCAGCCGATCGCCGCGACCGCCTCGTTCACCACGACGGCGGCGGCCAACCTGACCGGGGGCGTCTGGGTCCCGATCCCGACGCAGCGCTTCACACCGGGAGGTGCCGGCGAACTCTCGATCGCCTTCAGCCCCGAAGGTGCGCCGTGCCTCGCGTTCCGCGACATGGGCCCTGATCGCCGCAGCAGCGGCGGTCAGGCCTCCATGATGGCCTTCAACGGCACGACGTGGAACTTCGTCGGCAGCCCCGGATTCTCCCGTTGGATCCCGAACGACTGCAACGTGGTGTTCTCGCCCACGGGCCAGCCATACGTCGCCTACGCCGACTACGACATCAGCGCCCTCGACTGCAATTGGGCGACCG
>JAJYAR010000102.1 GCA_021779435.1 bacterium | reverse complement strand
CATTTCGGGCCCGCCCCGGGCCCAAGCTGCCGCACCTCGGGATCCATCGGACAGGTGTAAATGACCCTGCTCTGGTCGCCGGTCTCTTTCGGCGCCGGCTTCGGCGCGGCCGGCATCATGCCGCCGATCTGCACCATCGCCGGCTTCGCGTGTAGATATTTTTCCGGCTCGGTCTCGAACTTCGCCACGCAGCCTTTGCAGCAGAACCAGTACGTCTTGTCCTTGTACGTAACCTTCCCCGCCGCTCGCTCCTCGACGACTTTCATCCCGCACACCGGATCGACATGAGCCGCGGGCATCATGCCGCCGATCTGCACCATCGCCGGCTTCGCGTTTAGATATTTTTCCGGCTCGACCTCGAACTTCGCCACGCAGCCCTTGCCGCAGAACCAGTACGTCTTGTCTTTGTGGGTTACTTTTCCCGCCGCCCGCGCCTCTTCCACCTTCATTCCGCATACCGGATCAATGTGCGTCTCGGTCACATGCTCTCCTTTCCCGCTTCCGCGGTCCTTTCGCCCGCGCCCCCACAACACGTACACCGTTCCGGCTCCGTCACGGGCCAGCACGCCGCCACCAGACGGTAGCGTTCCGCCTCGCCCTCCGGCGCGCCGTACTTTCGCACGAGCGCCGCAATCGCCTCCGACACCTCGCGTTCAAACCGTTCGCGGCTCACCGCGTCGGCAAACCCCACTTCAGCCTCGAACGGCGCTGAGGAGCACGACCCCTCCGAGGCCGCGCGAATCGCTCGCGCCGCCGCCCGCGCCAACTTATCTCCAGGAGAAACCGGCTCATCCGGCGGGGGACACAAACAACCCGGATGCCCACACCCGCACCCGAGCCGCCCCATCGCCTCCGGACTGATCAGGTAACTGGCAGCCGTCGCCCGAACCAACCGCTCCACACAGTTGCCCTTGCGCCGCTCCTCGATGAATGCAACCAGACCCGCCGCTTCCAGCTCGCGCAGATGATAGTTCACCTGCTGCCGGGTCAAACCCAGACGCCGCGCCAGGCCCGCCGACGAATCCGGCTCGCGCAACATCTCGAGCAACCGCCGCTTATCCGCCTGCAGAAGAGCCGCCGCTCGCTTTGGCTCCCGCACCACTTCCACCGGAGCAAACATATAGCACCGTTTTAGCTCCGTTTCTATGTTTCTGTCAAGACAAAAAAGACTTTCGGTCGATTCGGTCCGGCTGACTCCCGCTCAACCCGCCGGATTCGGAAACGCTTCGGGATCCGGGGCATCTTTGCCATGCAGGCACTGAAAGTCCTTTTCAATCATGATCTTAGGACCTTCTATCGGGGCCGACTCGATCGCCACCTCATCCGAACACGCCCACCCCATACCCGGCGTCTCCGGAATCTCAATCACCAGGCTCCCGCCATCGAAGTTCGCGAACACCGCACCGGCATCGGGCGAGGAAACCAGCGCATAGCTCAACCGGCTCCCCCCAGCGAATTTGATCTCCTCTGCAATCCGCCCTTCGGCGGCGAAACGATCCACCTCGCTCCGGTTCAGCCGCACACGAATCGTGTTGGCGCTAAGACGCAGTTTCAAGGCCACCTCCCCCTTGATAGTAGACCTCCTGCGTCGAAAACGGCGGAGATCGCCGGGGATTGCCGCGGACTTAATACCGGCGGAAACCGAAGTGAGCCGGAAGGGGTCTGTTAGTATGACATCGTGCGCGTAAACATATTGTTTTTCGGCCTCCTGCGCGATCTCACCGGACGTTCCTCCGAGGATCTCGATGTGACGGCCGGCGCCACGCTGGAAACGGTCTTCGATGCCTGTGCGGCCCGCTTTCCCCGGCTCCGGGAGGCGCGTTCCAGTCTGCTTATCGCCCGGAATCAGGAGTTCGCCAGCGCCGGCGACGTGGCCGCCGAGGGCGACGAGATCGCCTTCCTTCCCCCGGTCAGCGGCGGCATGGGACCGCGCTATTCCCAGCGCATCGACGGCGAGCCGGAGGGCTCGTTTTTTGCCCTCACCCACGAGCGGATCGACCCGGAGCTGATCGCGCGCGAGGTTCTGCGTCACGAAGACGGCGCGCTGGTGCGCTTCGACGGCGTCGTCCGCAACAACTCCAACGGCCGCGCCACGCGGTTTCTCGAATATCAGTGCTATGAGCCGATGGCCGTGAAAACCATGGCCGCTCTGGGCCGTGAAATCGCCCAGAAGTACCCGATCGGCCGCATCGCCATGGTGCACCGCCTCGGAAGACTCGAAATCGGCGAAGTGAGCGTCGTGGTTGCCGTCGGATCGCCGCATCGCGGGCCCGCGTTCGAGGCGGCGCTCGAGGGCATCAACCGGCTGAAGAAAACCGTGCCGGTCTGGAAGAAAGAACACTTTGCCGACGGGGAAGTGTGGGTGGAAGGCGAGTGGGACGAATCATTGCCACGGCTATAGCGCGGGCAGCCCTCGCCGCGTTCTTATTCTGCCTGGTTCCGGCCGTCCCCGCCCAGGATCCGGCCGTATTCCGTTCCGACGTACACCTCGTTCGCCTCGAAGTCACTGTTAAGGACTCGAACGGTGGCATCACCACCGGTCTGAACAAAGACGACTTCGAAGTCAGCGAAAGCGGCGTGCCCCAACAGATCGCCATCTTCGAGCGCAACACTTCGCTCCCGCTCTCCATCGCCGTCCTCGTCGACACCAGCGGTTCGACCTACAAAGACCTCAGTTACGAAATCGAATCCACGAACCGGTTCTTCCGCGCCGTGACCCGGGAAGGGAACCCCGACGACGCCGTGGCGCTGTACTCGTTCAACTGGCAGGTCACCCAGCACGCCGGTTTCGGCCGGAATACGGCGCGTCTCGAACGCGCGCTCCATACCCTGCGCGGCGACGGCGGAACTTCGCTTTACGACGCGATTTACCTCGCCTCCCGCGACATCGAAGACCGCGAAGGCCGGCACGCCATGATCGTCGTCACCGACGGCGGCGACACCACGAGCACCAAGGACTTCGACGCGGCCCTCGAAGCCGCCCAACGCGCCGAAGCGGTTCTTTACCCCATCGTCGTCGTCCCCATTGAAAACCCCGCCGGGCGGAATATCGGCGGCGAGCATGCCCTGGAAACCATCGCCGCCCGCACCGGCGGACGCCCCTTTTTCCCCTCCGACTCCGGCTCGCTCGACCAGGCCTTCGCCGACATCCTCCAGGAACTTCGGACACAGTACCTGCTCGCCTACTACCCGCGCGGCGTGCCCGGCGGGCGCGACCGCTTCCACCCCGTCGCCGTCAAGCTCCGCCGCGCCGATTTGCGGGCTATCACGCGGAGCGGATACTATGGGGAATCCTCTCCGTAGATCCCATGGCTTCCAAAGGTGCGAAATCGCGGCATCGTGCGCCGCAAGAAACGCTCGAAGAACTCCATTATTTGCGTCGTTTAGCCGACGAAGCGATTCCCGTTCGCGTTCGCCTCGCCGACAACCGGGAATTCTCCGGCGTCGTCGAATTCTTCGATACCGGCTTCATCCGCCTGACCCGCGAAGACGGGCCGAACCTGTTCCTGTACAAGCACGACATCAAGTACTTGTACGAAGAGCCCGACGGGGAAGCCTGAGCGTCCAGCCATGAGCCAGTACCTCGACGCCGCGCTCGAAATCGCCCGTGAATCCGGCGCGCTGCTCAACGACTACCTCGCCCGCCGCATCGGCTTCGAACTCAAGGGCGACTTCGACCTCGTCACCGAAGCCGACCGCAACTCCGAAAAACTCGTCGTCAGCCGCCTGCGCGAAAAGTTTCCCAACCACAGCATCGTCGCCGAGGAAGGCGGCGGCGGCACAGGCTCGATGCCCGGCTACATCTGGTACGTCGACCCTCTCGACGGCACCACGAACTTCGCCCACGGCTTCCCCGTCTTCAACGTCACACTCGCGCTCGAACGCAAAGGCGAACTCATCGCCGGCGTCGTCTACGACCCCAACCGCGACGAAATGTTTTCTGCCGAACGTGGCGCCGGCGCTTTCTTGAACGGCGAGCGCATCCACGTCTCCACCGCCTCGCGCCTCCAGGACACGCTTGTGGCCACCGGCTTCCCCAGCCGCAAGCGCCACCTCAACGTCAACATCCACTTCTACTATCAACTCGCCATGCTCACCCATGGCGTGCGGCGCGCGGGAGCGGCGGCCATTGACCTCGCCTATACCGCCTGCGGCCGTCTCGACGCCTTCTGGGAATTTGGTCTGAACCCCTGGGACATGGCGGCGGGTCTGCTGCTGGTAGAAGAAGCCGGCGGACGGAACTCGGATATGTTCGGCGGCCCCGTTTCGCTGCGCTCCAGTCACATCCTTTCGGCGAACGAGGCCATCCACCCCGTGATCGCCGATCTGTTTACAAAAATTTTCCGCGGGGAAATCGCGTTCCCGCTGCCAGAGATGGCCAATACCTAGGGCCGGAAAGCGCTGGCGGATTCCCTTGACGCTCTCTGGACAAGGTCATAGAATTAAACTAGTTTCCCGTTCTAGAATCAGGAGTATTGAATTACTATGAAGCTCCGCGTTCTCGTCGCTTCGGGCGCGGTGGCGCTCTTGGGACTAAGCGCCTTCGCAGACAAGAAGAAATCGCAGGACGCCACCGATTCTTCGTCGGGCTCCAACGAAACCGTAGCCAAGCCGATGTCCGCCAAGGAGCGGAAGAAAAAAGAAGCGAAGCTGCGCAAGGAACTCGAGAGCCCCTATAAGAAGTGGCTGAACGAGGACGTCGTCTACATCATCACCGACGAAGAGCGGAAGGCCTTCAAACAGCTCAATACCGACGAAGAGCGCGAAGCTTTCATTGAGAACTTCTGGCTCCGCCGCGACCCCACGCCCGACACCGAGGAAAACGAGTTTAAGGAAGAGCACTACCGGCGCATCGCCTACGCCAACGAGCACTTCGCTTCCGGCATCCCCGGCTGGAAGACCGACCGCGGCCGCATCTACATCATGTACGGCCCGCCGGATGAAATCGAATCCCATCCCTCCGGCGGCACCTACGAACGCCCGATCGAAGAAGGCGGCGGCGAAACGTCCACCTACCCCTTCGAGGACTGGCGTTATCGCTATATCGACGGCATCGGCACCAACATCGTCATCGAGTTCGTCGACACCACCATGACCGGCGAATATCACATGACCATGGACCCGACCGAGAAGGACGCCCTGATGTACGTCCCCGGCGCCGGCCTCACCCTCTACGAGCAGATGGGCATGTCCGACAAGACCCAGCGCTTCCAGCGCACCGACGGCACCCACCTCGGCACCGGCGGCATGCCTCTGCCCGAGAGCATGGACGAGTTCACCCGCCTCGAGCAGTTCGCCAAACTGCAAAAGCCGCCGCAGGTGAAGTTCAAGGATCTCGAAGCCGCGGTCAGCGAGACCATCCGCTACAACACGCTTCCCATGAAGGTCCGCGCCGACTACATCAAGGTCACCGACTCCACCGTCCTCACCAACATCACCCTGCAGTTCGACCGCAAGGATCTCCAATACCAGCAAAAGGACAAAATCTCCAAGGCGACCGTCAATATCTACGCGCGTATCACCTCCATCACGCGCCGTCCGGTCAACGTCTTTGAAAATGTCGTCAGCGTCGAGGTTCCCACCGAGATGCTCCAGAAGGCCATGGACGGCGAATCGATCTATCAGAAATCCGTGCCGCTCGCCCCCGGCATGTACCGCCTGAACGTCGTCGCCAAGGATGTCGTCGGCGGCAACATGACCAACTACGAGACCGCCCTGAACGTCCCGCACTACGACGACGATACGCTCGCCTCGAGCAGCCTCATCCTCGCCGACACGATCGAAAAACTTCCGACCCGCAGCATCGGACAAGGGCAGTTCGTCATCGGCGACTCCAAGGTCCGGCCGCGCATCTCGGAAACCTTCTCCCGTTCCGAGAAGATGGGCATCTACGCCCAGTTCTACAACTTCACGCCCGACGCGAAAACCAAGAAGCCCGATGCGCAGATCCAGTACGAGATCTACAAGAGCGGCTCCAACCAGAAGGTGCTCGATTTCACCGAGGACGTAAGCAAGATCCCCGGCGCGTCCGCGCAGCAGGTGACCATTGAGAAACTCCTGCCGTTGCAAACACTTCAGCCCGGCCAGTACACCTTGAAAATGAAGGTGACGGACAAAATCAAGAACCAGGTCTTGACGCCGGAGGCGACGTTTACTGTAACATAGAAGATCATTTCTGCCACCACGGGACCTTCCCGTGCATCATGGGTTTGACGCACTCCGCGGCCGGACTTTAAATGGCCCGCGGTAAGCCGGTTTGGCTGGTCATGAACGGACGGAAAGCACAACTCGGAGCGTTGTTCGTGGCTGCCGTGCTGCTCCCGTCCCTGCCCGCTTCGGCTGCCCAGCCCTCCGCGCTTCGCGTTTCCGGCAGCATAGCCGGCTACGTGCGCGACTCCCGCGGCGTCCCGCAGATGGGCGCCACCGTTGTCCTGGTCAACCGTTACGGCCGCGTCCTCAACCAGGCGCTAACCAATGAGCGCGGCATCTTCGGCTTCGCCTCGCTCAGCCCGGATTTCTATTCCGTCCGCGTCTCCTTCGCCGCCTTCGTCCCCGCCATTAAAAATCGGATCGCGGTCAAAGCCGGTCTCCAAAGCCTCCTGTACATCAATCTTGCCAGCGTCTTCAGCAGCGTGGAACTGGTCTACGCCACCCCCGGCGAAGGCGCGCTCATGAGCGACGACTGGAAGTGGACGCTCAAGACCGATAGCGCCACGCGTCCCATTCTCCGGCTTCGCGGCTCCGGCGAAGATGTCGCCGAAAACTCCCCGGACTCGCCCGCTCCCCGCCCGGTCTTTTCCGGCACGCTCGCCATGCTCCGCGTCTCGGCGGGCGACGCCGAAAGCCCCTGGGCAGGTGGCCTTGACGGCGACCTAGGCACCGGCTTCGCGCTTGCCACCTCTCTCTACGGCCGCAACCGCCTCGAAGTGAGCGGCAACCTCGGCTACGCCGGCCGCCCCGGATCTCCCAACGCCGGCTTCCGCACCACCTTCAGCCGCGACGGCTCGCCGGTCGAGATGAGTATCACTTTCCGCCAGCTTTATCTGCCCCAGCGCTTCGGAGCCCCGCAGGCAACTCCTTCCGCCGATGGAATGCCGGCGCTCCGCACCATATCGCTTCAGTTCCGCGACCACATCGACATCGGTGGCCTCATCCGTCTCGACTACGGCTCCTCGCTCGATTCCATTTCCTTCCTGAACAGCCTCAGCTACGCCAGTCCCTACGCGCGGCTTACGTTCGACATGGGTTCCTGGGGCGCCTTCCAACTCGGCTTCAGCTCCGGCGCTCCCCCGGTCCAACCCCTGAGCGATCCTTCCCCCGAAGCGGAGGCGCAGTTGCACGACAGCCTCAACGCTCTCGCCTCGATGCCAGCCATCTCACTGCGCAACGGCTCGCCGGAAGTGCAGCGCACAGAAAATTTCGAAGCTGGCTACGAAAAGAAGTTCCGCACCCGCACCATCCGCGTTAGCGGCTATAGCGAATCGGTGTCCAACGCCTCCGTCCTGGCCATGGCGCCCGCTGGTCTCCTGCCCGCCGGCGATGTCCTCCCGGACTTTCAGTCCAACAGCGGCATCTTCGACGCCGGCAATTACCGCGCCACCGGCTACTCGGCCACCATCGAACAGTCAATCGGCGACAAAACCAAGCTCCAGGCCGGCTACGGCGGCGGCGGCGCGCTCGCCTTCTCCGACGGCTCCCCGCTCGACAGTTCCCAATCCGCTCTCGATCTTCGCTCCCGCTTCCACACCCGCCAGACCCACTGGGCTTCGGCCGGTTTCACGACCACGCTGCCCCACGCCGGCACGCAGCTCTCGGCCAGCTATGAGTGGACCCCCCAGGGCGTCATCGAGCCGCTGCGCTACTCCGTACTCGACGGCTCCATCCCTCTGCCTGGCTGCAACATCGAGATCCGGCAGCCCCTGCCCACCGGCCTAAGCCTCGGCCGGCGCCTCGAAGCCACCGCCGGCCTGCAAAACCTCCTCGCCCAGGGTTACGTCTCCGTCCCCGCCGCAAATAACCAACGCGTCGTACT
>JAJYAR010000101.1 GCA_021779435.1 bacterium | reverse complement strand
CGATCTATTGACACACGCGGACCCTCGCCGTCCGCCCCGCTCCGGCTGAGCCGCAGCCGGTACTGCAGAAACCGCGCCGCCGGCGATGCTACACGTCCGCTGTCGCCAATGAGCGGCGCCTTCTGCCACTCGCTCCAGTTCTGCTCCGGACGGTCCGTGTTGCCCGAGCGCGTCTCCACTTCGATCGCCCCTTTCGGCGTCGGCTCGAGCGACAGCGCCCCCCAGTGCGTAAACGTCCCCGCGTCGTACACGCTGCTTTCGAATGTCCCCGATGGAACCGTCTCCGCTCCCACACGGTACACCTTGCCGATGTTCCCCGTCACCGCGTAAAGGCCACCGTCACCATCCGCCAGGAATGCCGTCACCTGCGTCGGCGCGAGTTCAGCAAGCTCTGTGCTCAGCCAGCTTGTGTCCACACGGTAAATGACGCCCTTGTTCCCCGATCCCAGCAACGCTTTGCCTTGCTTATCGAACGCGATCGCGTAGACCATCGCCTGCGCGTCGGAAAAGACCTTGCGCGGGGCGCCGTCAGCGGTGATGCGGATCACCTCCGAACCACCGGCGAGCGGCGCCAACGCATGAGGCAGTGGCGACGGCCCCGGCGCTATAGGGGTTGGCTGTCCTACAGCACCTACCACCGCCGCCGAGGCGGCCGGAACCGCGAGCGTCCCCGCGGCCGGGCGCGCCGGAGCCTTCGCCCCGGCCGCCGCCGCATAGATATCGCCGTTCGGCGCCACCGCCAGTGCCGTGATCTCCGTCTTCTCGGCCTCGTACAACACAAACGCCTGGCCCGCCCCTGCGCCCGTATCCGGCTTGAGCCGCACGATCAGGCCGCTCGGCGCCGTCCCCGCGATCAGATCCCCGCGCCCGTCCAGCGCCAGCGAGCGCACATTCGCTTCATCCGTCGCAAAGAATTCGGAACTCTTTCCGTCCGGCGTCACGCGAAACACCCGCCCCGGGTCGCCGGTCGCCACAAACAACGCCCCGTCCTTGGCGAAAGTGAGCGCCCAAATGTAGCGCGCGTGCGGATCGAAAAACACTTCGCTGTGTCCGTCGGCCGAAACCCGGTACACCTTGCCCGAAGGCGACGTCGCCGCATAGAGCCGTCCACCGCCGTCCGCCGCCAGCGCCTGAATCGCGATCCCCGGCAGGTCTGTCAGCTTTCGTCCCTCGCCCTGCGCGTTCACCACGAATAAACGCGCCGAGCCACCCTCGCTGCCTCCCCCGCCCAGGTACAGGTTCCCCTTCCCGTCCCGTGCCGCCGACCACAGATAAGGCAGCGCCGCGTCGAAGACCTCCTTCACCTCCGGCCCGAGTATGAGCAGCCCGTCGCTGCGCAGAGCGAGGCCTTTCCGCGTGCCCTTCTCAAAATCGGCTTGCTCGGACTGCTGCCAGAACTGCGTATCGACGGCCCGCGCCGTCACCGCCAGCGTCAGGACCGCACCACAACCCAACGCCAGTGAGGCGCTCGAACGGAAACGGAATTTGAACATGGAATAGAGATAGAAACTTACTTCACGTGAATCCGCAGGCTGTAAGCGCCGTTCACGACGAGATCGAACGGAATGCTGCCCTGCTCGACCAATGTCGCACCCGATGCCGGCAGGTGATGCGCCCCGGACCGCCCCGTCTGCATGACGTTCATCACGCTCGGCGGCAGATCCGGCAGCGCCTTGTCGGCATAATACAGCGTCGGCGAAGGCTCGATCAGCGACACGTACAACCGGTTGTTCACGCGTTCTTGATTCAACAACGAAATCGTCTGAGAAATGCCGATGTTGCGGTCCGAAAGCCGGGCGGCGTTCTGCGCGCGGTCGAGCGTATCGGCGTCGCTGAGCAGAATCTGATAATCGCCCGGCGACAGGCCCGCCGGCAGCGTCACGGCGAAATCCCGCTCCATCCTCTCGCCGCGGTACGGCCGCAGGAATACGCGCCCGTGCAGAGTCGTACCCGCCGGAGCCTCGCTCGCCGAAAGCCATGCCGTGTCGATCGCCGCCGTCCGCCGGTCCGGCAGCAGGTCCACCGTCGCGCTCACCGCTTTCAGCTTTGGCGAATCCACCGGGTTCAGATAAAGCCGGTTGAACCGCTCGCCCCACCACGTGGCCAGCATCATCGGCGCCGGCACCGGCATCTCGCCCGGCGCCTGCATCGTCGCAAAGCTCACGTTCGGCTCCCCGTCCAGCTCAATCTGCCCGCGCATCCGGTACGTCGATTCCTCGGCAAACTCGTTCAGCCCTTCAATCGAGTTGAACAGCGTCAGCATCATCAGGTACGGCGTCCACTTCTGGTTCACCATCACGCTGAATTTCAGGTCCCGCTCGTTGCGCAGCTTGTTCGACTCGTCGAACGCCCGCACCTTCACGCTCACCGGCACCACTTCCGCTGTCGCGCCCAACTCGCCCAGAATCGCGCTGTGCCGGTCCTGCCGCAGCGCTCCCACCACTTCGGTGGCATTGCCGATCTTGTTCGGCTGATACGAGGAAGCGAGCGTCGTCACCACGTCGCCCTTGGCCATCGGAATGTCGGCCGGACCCAGGTTGAAAAACGAATGCCCGCAGGCCAGCACGTGCTTGCCGTCGTTGTAAGTCACCGTGCACATGCCCGTCACGCTCATATCGCCGGAAACCAGCGCCAGCGTCACTGCCTGGCCCGGCCGCAGCGACGTCTTCCAGTCCGGCGCCGGCGCCGCGCTCCGAGGCAGGCTCGACGCCCCGCCCGCCACCGTCGCCGTCAGCCCCGCCTGCTCGAACAACCCTCCGAACAGACGCACCGCGTTGTCTGAAAATCCCGAGAACGCCAGCGGCGTCGCAATCGGCGTCAGGTTCAACCCCGCCGCGCCTGTCCCCGGCGAGGCAAGCACATGAGCAAGCATCGGGTCGAGCGCTGCCGCCGCCTGCGCGGCCCGCGCCTTCTGCGGCGTCTTCGCCTCCACCGGCTTCGAATGGTCGAACGCGTTCACTTCGAGCATCAGCTCGATCGGCGTGATGCCGCAGATCGCGTCCGGCGAAAACATGCTCAATCGAAGCGCCACCGCGCCCACCAGCTTGCCGTCGATGTACACCGGGCTTCCCGACATCCCGCCCGCGACGTTCGTCCGCTCCGCCTTGCCTCCCATCCGCGCCAGGATTACGTCCTCGCCCGGACCCCACATGTTCTTCTCGATGCCGAGAATCTCGATCGGCACCGGCTCCGGTTCGGTACCCGAAAACACCGTCCACGCCACGCCGCGCATGCCCGGGCGCAACTCCGCCTCTTTCAGAATCGGAGGCTTGCCGATCTGCGGCGGCTCCGGTTTCGCCGTCTGCCCTATCATCATCGCCTGCCACAACAGGCCCGCCGCGGCCGCGTTACGCCACATCATGCAACTTGATCCTTCATTGCGCCAGGCGGTTCGTGCCCTCCGGCGTCTTGCTTTCATTATGGGGCCAATTCGACCGGGAATTTTCGAGCGCACAGCGCGAGGCGCGCTCAATTCCGGACAGGGAACGCCCGCGCCTCGCTGCGTTGTGCGCGGCGGTGTACGAAAGCTATCCTGCTAGTCGGGAATCCCTAATGAGTCTGCGCGCCCGCCTGCGCCTCGCCATCGTCGCTCTCGTCGCCCTGGTCGTCACCGGCCTTTCCGCGCTCTATCTGTTCGACTTCACCCGCGCCTCGCTCGACAACGCCTCCAACCTCGGACGCAACATCGCCAACAACGCCAAGGGCTACATGATCGAACGCTTCACCCGCGCGTTGAGCGAACGCCCCGCGCCGCCCTCGACGCCCGCCGCCTACAAGCAGGCCTGGACCGAAATCGTCCGCACCGATCCGCTCATCTCCGCCATGCTCCAGCGCAGCCGCGCCAATGCCGACATGGTCGCCAACGTAGCCATCGCCGGTGAGGACGGCCGTATCCTTGCCGCCTCTGACGCCTCCACCATAGGGCTGCCCACGCCCACACCCGGCGACGCCGGCGACGTCGACGCCTCCCACACCCTCAGCGGCCTGCTCGAGTTGTTCAGCACCAACCGCAACTACGTCGTCTCCCTCCCGCTCGGCGTCCAGGGCGATCCCAAACCGGTCTTCACCATGTCCGTCGTCATCGACTCGATCTTCCTCCGGCACGCCCTCCGCCCGGCCTTCTACAACCTCGGCCTGGCCTTCTTCATCGCTCTGCTGGTGTCGATGCTACTCGGCGTCGTTCTTCCCAACCTCGCTCTCCGGCCGCTGGAACGCGTCAGCCGCCGCATCGACGAAATCCGCAGCGGGCAGTTCGCGCCCACCGCCCCTCCCACCGAAGGAGAGACGCGGGAGTTCGCCGACGTGCAGTCGAAGCTCACCCTCCTCGGCCAACAGGTGCGAGGGGCCCGCGAGGACGCGCTCAACTTGCGCGGCAATCTCGACCGCATGCTCGAACGCCTCCAGGAAACCGTGCTCCTGTTCGACACCGCCGGACGTCTCACCGTGGCCGGCCACCTTGCTGAGACGCTGTTCGGCCGGTCGCGCTCCGAACTGCTCGGCCGCCCGGTCCAGGAACTGTTCCCGCCCGAAACGCCGCTCGGCGCCGCCATCGCCCAGGTCCGCGCGTCAGAAGGCACAATCGAAAACCGCATTTTCTCGCCCGCCGAAGCCACCGGCCTTCACCCGATGCGCCTGCTCGTCAACGCCGAATTCCTCGGCGAACCCGGCGCACCCTCCGGCCTCCTCGTCCGCCTCTCCGACGTCGAAACCCGCACCCAACTCGAGCGCCACCTCGATCTTGCCTCGCGCCTTGCCGCCATCGGCCGCCTCACCGGCGGAGTCGCGCACGAGATCAAGAACCCGCTCAACGCCATCACGCTTCACTTGGAAGTTCTCAAAACCAAACTCGACGATGGCGGCCCCGAGATCGGCGTCATCCTGAACGAAGTCCGCCGCCTGGACCGCGTGGTGAAAACGTTCCTCGATTTCAGCCGTCCGGTCGATCTCCAGGTCCGCGACCTCGACCTCGCCTCCCTCACCCGCGAAACCGCCGCCTTCCTCCTGCCACAGGCCGCCGCCAAATCCGCCCACATCGAAGTCGACCTGCCGGCCCCGCTTCCCGTCCGCGGCGACGCCGAACTCCTGCGCCAGTCCCTGATCAACGTGATCGTCAACGCGCTCGACGCCATCCCCTCCGGAGGCCGCGTACGGATATCCTCGGAGCACCCCTCCGGCGAATGCGCGCTCACCATCTCCGACAACGGACCCGGCATTCCACCCGAAATCCGAGGCAAAATCTTCAACCTCTACTTCTCCACCAAGACCGGTGGAAGCGGCATCGGACTGGCTATGACTTTCCGGCTCATTCAACTGCACGGTGGTACAATCGACCTTTCAGACGAGCCAGGCCCAGGCGCCAGTTTCCGGATTAGTCTTCCTGAAGCAACACCCACCGGCGATCCGGAGGTGCCCATTCTTGCAGGCAGTTGACTTCCTGCGGCGCGCGGCTTCGTCCGAAAGATTCTGAACGTGCGCTCTTCACTCCCCATCTCGGTCGTCATCGCTCTGGTTCTTACCACCGGCGCTTGCCATCGCCGGCAAAAGATGCCGGTATCCGTACCTTCCACGCCATCCCCCAAGCCGCCTTCGGAGACCGCTCCGCTTCCACCTCCGCCGCTTGTGCAACAACCCGCTCCCTCCGAACAGCCGCCGGTGCAAACGCCTCCAATCGGCACGGAGGCTCCGCCGGCCCACCAAACCCATCGCCACGCCCATCACAAGCCCGCCACGCAGGCGCCGTCGGTAAGCGTGGCAAAACCAACGCCGCAACCCGCAACGCCCGCACCCCCGTCCGCGCCCCCCGCCGCCGCCCCGCTGCAACTCGGCTCCATGCTCACTCCCGAGCAGCGCCGCGCTCTCGTCGAGGCCATCGACGCAAGCAGCGCCCACGCGCGCCACAACTTGTCCGTCATTTCGATCTATCACTTGACGCCCTCCCAGACCGAAACCGCAAACCAGATCCGCAGTTTCCTTAAGCAGGCCCAAGCCGCGCGCGATTCCGACCCCGAAGCCGCCCGCAGCCTCGCCGAGCGCGCAGACCTGCTCAGCCGCGACTTGCTCAAGAGCGTCCAATAGCTGGGCACACAACAAAAAACCGGCCTTTAGGCTCTGCGCCCAAAGGCCGGCTTGCACGCGCCGAAGTTGTTTTCGCGTTATTGCTGCGAGGCGGTCTGGCCGTTCACGCTGCTGTTCTGCGATTGCATCGCGGGGCCGGTCGAGGTCCCCGGCATCTGCCGCGTGAACACCCGCACGTCCACGCGCCGGTCGTCCTTGTTCGCGCGCCGCCCGCCCGTATCCGCTTCGCCTACCCCAAGCTGATGGATCATCCGCAGCGGTACGTTCTGGCTCGCCAGATACCGAACCACCGCGTCGGCCCGCTGCTGGCTCAGTGTGAGGTTGTAGTTCTTGGCGCCCACACGGTCCGTGTAGCCCTCCACCTCAATCACCACGCCCTTCATCGGACCGAGACTCTTCACCAGTTCGTCCAGTTGCTGTTGCTGGTCCGACGTCAGCCTGCTCTTGCCGAAACCGAAATACACTTTCTTGGTATCGGCCAGCTTGTAGCTGTCCAGATTGTCCACGGTTCCGCGCAGAGCGTCGGAGGTTTCCTGCGCCATTGATCTCGCGCCGTCGGCCCGCTGGCCTGCCTGCAGCGCCGCGTCATTCGCCTTCGCCGCCGCAAGGTTCGCGTCCTTCGCCGCTTTGCCTGCATCGGTTGCCTTCTCATCGGCCACCGATACTTGACGGTCCAGATCTCCGATCGCCTGCTTGTTGTCGGCGGTCTGCTTCTGGACGTCGTTTACCTGGTTCTGCACCGGGGCGATCGCCTGCTGCACGTGCTTCTTCGTAGCCAGGCAGCCCCAGTTCCCAAGCGAAAGTAACGTCACTCCCGCCAACAGGGCGGGCGCCTTCATGATTGTCATAATCCCTCTTCTCCTCGCCTGCCTCACGGCAGTGTGGTCGCTGCTTGTTAAAGCAACCAACGTTCCAATGGCTAAATCCCTTGAATTTCGTGTCACTTCACCGCTCCGGTGCGTAAAAGTTACGCAACCGTGACGTTCCACTTACACTGACAAGGTAGTTCTGTCAAACCGGTCGTCTGATAACCGCGGGAAGGACTGTAAGGACCGCGAGAGGATGGGCTACGTGACCTTAGGTTCCGTTACCCTCCGGCCTGCGATCGCATCCGGCGTGCGCCGCCGGGCGTACAAAAAGTAAATCACTAACCCGATCGCAAGCCAGACAAAGAACCGGATCCATGTCAGTAGCGGCAGTCCCATCATCAACAGCAAACAACAGGCGATCGACAGCAGCGGCACAAGCGGCACCAGGGGAACCCGAAACGTCCGCGGCCGCTCTGGCTGTTTCTTGCGCAGCACGATCACCCCCACCGCCACCACGATGAATGCGAACAGCGTGCCGATGTTCGATAGCTCCGCGAACGTATCGATGTCCCATATCCCCGCCGGCACGCCCACAAAGAACCCCGCGATCCACGTGCTGATGTGCGGCGTCTGAAAGCGCCGGTGGACCTTGCTGAACATATCCGGCAGCAGACGGTCCCGCGACATCGCGAACCATACCCGCGCCTGGCCGTACTGATACACCAGCAGCGAGCTCAGCATCCCCATCAGCGCGCCCGCCGTCACCACCAGACGCAGCCGGTTATAGCCCAGCGCCTTTAACGCATCGGCCACGGGCGAGTCCGTGTTCAACGTTTCGTAATGCGCAATGCCGGTCAGCACCAGCGACACCGAGCCGTACAGCAGTGTGCACAAAATCAGTGTCGCAATGATGCCCACGGGAAGATCCCTCTGCGGCCGCTTGCACTCTTCCGCCGCCGTCGATACCGAATCGAATCCGATGTAAGTGAAGAAGACAATCGAAGCGCCTGTAAGGACGCCCGAAAAACCGTGCGGCGCAAACGGATGCCAGTTCGACGGATGAATCGCCCTCGCCGCGCCGGCGCAGAAGATCACGATGGCAAGCACCTTGATCGCCACCATCGCCGTGTTCGTCTCCGCGCTCTCCCTCAC
>JAJYAR010000100.1 GCA_021779435.1 bacterium | reverse complement strand
GGAACCATACGAGATCGAGCTGCCGAAGAGCGCGGCGCCCCTGATGAAATACGCGGAGCGGATTTTCAGCCGACCGGCGTACATCGAGGCGTTGACGCCGAGCGAAAAGGTGATGCGCCGCTGATGGGCGCCCAATCCACCAAGCCGTACCTCGTCCGCGCCATCTACGAGTGGTGCAACGACTGCGGCTATACGCCGCACCTGGCCGTGCAGGTCGGCGGGGCCGTGAAGGTCCCGCCGCAGTTCGTCCAGGACGGCCAGATCGTGCTCAACATCTCGCCGATGGCGACCAACCGCCTGCAGATCGGCAACGACGCCGTGACCTTCCAGGCGCGGTTCGGCGGCAAGGCGCAGGAAATCTACGTCCCGATCGAATTCATTCTCGCGATTTTCGCGCGCGAAAACGGCGAGGGGATGGCCTTCGAGATGCCGGATCCGTCCGGGATGCCGGAGGCCGCCCCCGAGGGCGCGAAGGTTCCGGCGAACGTTCAGCCGTTCCCTGCGCGCAACGCCGCTCCGGCGCAGGACGACCTGCCGCCGGAGCCACCGCCCGGACCGGCAGGTCCTTCGGCCCCCGGCGATCGGCCGCGGCTGACCAGAGTGAAATGAGGTAGTCCGAACGGGTGCATGGCACGGCCATGCCCTCCTGCGCGATAGACTGCGCGGCGAAACGCAAGACGTGTGCCGGCATAGCTCAGTTGGTAGAGCAGCGGTTTTGTAAACCGAAGGTCGCGGGTTCGACCCCTGCTGCCGGCACCAGTCCATTCATTCGTCGCCGACTGCCGCAAGGCGGGATTTTTCACAAAGAAGGAGTCAACTCATGACCATTCGCAACCGTATGTCCCTGTTCCTGTCCGGACTGGCCTTCGCCGCGCTGACCGGCTGCGCCGGCACTCCGACGCAGGAGAGCACCGGCCAGATGCTCGACGACTCCGTCGTCACGACCAAGGTCAAGGCCGCGATCTTCAATGAAACCTCCTTGAAGTCCCTCGACATCAGCGTCACCACCTTCCGCGGCGTCGTCCATCTGACCGGCCACGTCGACTCCAAGCGCAGCGCCGCCGTCGCGACCAAGGTTGCGGAAGGGGTTCCGGGGGTGCATTCAGTGGACAACGAACTGCAGGTCCGGTAGCCGATTCGCTCCCACGCCGGTCTGCGACGGGCCGCGATCGTCGGACAGACCCGTTCCGGTGTTCTCGTTCCGATGTCCGCCCGCGTCCGTCAGGGGGTTCCCTGGTAAAGCATATCGAACCCCCCCCGGGCGATGCTCGGTGCCAGGCGTTCGATTCCCGCCGCCTGGTCGACGATCCAGGCGCGCGACGCCTGGACGTCGGGCAGCGATTCGCGCAGCGCGCGCAATGCCCGGGCATCGTTTCCGCGCCCGGTCTTGATTTCGACGGCGACCTGTTCCGCGCCGCGATCGAGCAGCAGGTCGATTTCGGTGCCGGCCGCGGTGCGCCAGAACCAGGCCTGGGACGCGGGATGGGCGATGCGCTCCCGGCGGAGCAGATCTTCGATGACGAACCCTTCCCAACTTGCGCCGCGCGATGGGTGGCCGTCGAGTTCCTCCGGCGTGGAAATGTTCAGAAGATGATGCAGTAGCCCCGTGTCGCGCAGATAGACCTTGGGGGATTTCGTCAGCCGTTTTCCGATATTCCGGAACCATGGCCGCAGGCGGCGCACAAGGAACACCGATTCCAGCGCATCCAGGTGGCGCTGTACGGTGTGGTGGGAGGTTCCCAGAGACGCCGCCAGGGAAGACAGGTTGAGCAGGCCGCCGTGCTGGTGCGCCAGCATCGTCAGCAGGCGCCGGAGGAAAATGGGGTCGGCCGAAACGCCGTACTGCGGCAGATCACGTTCGAAAAGCATGCGCAGGTACGCTTCCCACCACTGTCGAAAGTCCCCTTGCAGGGCATCCGGGAATCCGCCCTTGAGCCAGAGCGTGCGCCAGGTCTGGGGCGTCGCGCCGGCATGGACCTCGCGCGCCGTCAGCGGGTCGAGATCGACGACGCAGACGCGGCCTGCGAGCGACTCCGCAACGCCGCGAACCAGGCCCGGCTGCGCCGATCCGAGCAGGATGAAACGACCGTTGTCGCGACGGCGGTCGTCGATCACGCCGCGCAGTGCAGGAAAGACGGCCGGCACCGCCTGCACCTCATCCAGGATCAACCCGCCGCCGCCGGACTCTTCGATTGCGGTGCGCGGATCGTCCCGGAACCGCGCCGCCGTGCGGGGGTCCTCCAGGTCGACGTAGGCGAAATCCGGGAAGGCCGTCCGGGCGAGCGTGGTTTTGCCGACCTGCCGCGCGCCGAGGATCGTCACGGCCGGAAATCGCCGGGCGGCATCCAGAAGCGCGGTACGTGCGATGCGGGGAAACATAGCCTTGTATATTGGAAGAATTGCTGCCAATATGCAACGTCAATATTTCCAGGCCATGGGTCCGGTTTTGATGGGGGGAAGCATGCAGCGCGTTCTGGTCACGGGCGGCGTCGGGTTTCTCGGCTCGCACCTCTGCGAGCGCCTCGTCCGCGAGGGCGCCGACGTCCTGTGCGTGGACAACTTCTATACCGGGCGGCGGCGCAACGTCGAGTCGCTGCTGGATTCGAAGTCTTTCGAGTTGATGCGCCACGACGTCTGCTTCCCGCTGTACGTCGAAGTCGACCAGATCTACAACCTGGCCTGCCCGGCTTCGCCCATCCACTATCAGTACGACCCGGTCCAGACCACCAAGACCAGCGTGCATGGCGCGATCAACATGCTTGGCCTGGCAAAGCGGGTGAAGGCCAAGATCCTGCAGGCGTCGACCTCGGAAGTCTATGGCGACCCCGAGGTCCATCCGCAGCCGGAGTCGTACTGGGGGCGGGTGAACCCCGTCGGTCTGCGGAGTTGCTATGACGAAGGCAAGCGCTGCGCCGAGACCCTGTTCTTCGACTATTGGCGCCAGCACCGCCTGCGCATCAAGGTGATCCGGATCTTCAACACCTATGGTCCGCGGATGCACCCCAACGACGGACGGGTCGTCTCGAACTTCATCGTCCAGGCGCTGCGCGGCGAAGACATCACCATCTACGGCACCGGACAACAGACGCGCAGTTTCTGCTACGTCGACGACATGGTCGACGCATTTCTGCGGATGATGGCGACCGGCGACGAGATCACCGGGCCGATCAACGTCGGCAATCCGGGGGAATTCACGATGCTCGCGCTGGCGGAGCAGGTGCTTCGGCTCACGGGCTCGCGCAGCCGGATCGTCCACGCGCCGCTGCCGTCCGATGATCCGAAACAGCGCCAGCCGGATATCGCGATGGCGCGGGCGACGCTCGACTGGGCGCCCAAGGTGTCGCTCGAGGATGGCCTGCGGGAGACGATTGCCTACTTTCGTGGGTTGTTGGCGGAGTAAGGGGCAGCCCCGGATTGGCCGCCGACCGTGCCATGGTGTGCATGGTTGCGCAACCCGGCTGGCCAAAATTTGTCGCCAAGTGACGAAATTGGGCGCTTCCTGCCCGGGGTATCGGAAAAAGTTCCCGGTTTTTGTCGCCGAATCTCATGTTTTGGCATGGCATGGTTTTTGATTCAATCCTCGATGTCGGCTGTTCTACTTCCCGTGTCGGGGCGGCAGCCTGCCTCGTCACCCAATCCAGGAGTGTCTTCCATGAAAAAGAGCATGCAAACAGCGCAGCGTGGCTTCACGCTGATCGAGTTGATGATCGTCGTGGCGATCATCGGGATCCTGGCGGCGATCGCCATTCCGCAGTATCAGAACTACACCATCCGGGCGCGGGTGTCTGAAGGCTTGAGCCTGGCCGATGCGGCCAAGACGGCCGTGGCGGAGACCTTCTCTTCGAACTCGGGAACCGCGATCGTGGCGTATGGCGCCCCTGGAGCGGCGACCTGCACGGCCGCTCCGGCCGCGGGATCGTTCGGTTACACCTGCAATGCCGCCGGTGCCCAGGCGTCCCAATACGTCAACTCGATTTCGATCGCGGCGGTTGGCGCAACACCGGCCCTGGGCGACGGCCTGATCACGATCTCGTACAACGCGGCTTCCGGATTGACGGGCGCCGGCGCTCTCAGCGAAGTCTCGTTGGAGCCGGGATCGGGCGTGGTGACGAATGGCGTCCCCGCGCAACCAATGGTGGCCGGCTCGCCGATCACCTGGGGCTGCCTGACGGGTACCGCGGGTGGCCAGACGACGATCTTTCCGTTCGTGCCCGCTAACTGCCGTAACTAATTTGCGGTATAAATGCGAGCACCGCATCGCGGTGCTCGCATTTTTTTATCCGGCGCATTCCGGGCAGCATGGGGAAAGTCGATGGCAACCGAATTGGCGCGTCTTCGCCGTCAGGCGGCGTTCACGCTGATCGAGTTGATGATCGTCGTGGCGATCATCGGCATTCTCGCGGCGATCGCGATTCCGCAGTATCAGGCGTACACCATCCGCTCCCGGGTGGCGGGAGGCATCGCGCTGGCCGACGCCGCGCAAGCCGCCGTGGTGGACGCCTATGGCGTCTACGCCGGAACTCCGATTCCGGGGTACGGCGCGAATTGCCCGGCGCCGTCCGTACAGTCCTACGGCTACCAATGTTCCCCCGCGCCGGGAGGGGTCGCCTCGAGCGACGTCTCCTACATCGCCATCGCTCCGATCAAGGCGATCCCCACGCCGCCGGCGATCGATGGCGCCGCGGACGGGGCGATCACCATCGCCTATTCCTCCACCCTCGGGGTGGTCCCGCCTCCGGTGGTCCACCTGACGCCGGGAACCGGAAATGTCGTCGCCGGTGTGCCGCAGGGAGCGGTCGCGCCCAACGTCCCGATCAGCTGGGGATGCGACGTCAATTCGGTCACCGCCCAATATGTATACGTGCCGGCGCAGTGCCGGAACTGATCCGATGCGGTCTCGTTTGCGCGCAAGCGGCATCCATCTGGGCGTCAGCGCCGCGATCGCCGTGGCGCTGGTGCTGCTGGTGACGCGGGTCTGGTATCCCGATCACCTGTTCACCCTGGCCCAGGGGCGCCACATCTTTTTTACCGTGATCGCCTGCGATGTCGTGCTCGGCCCGATGATGACCCTGCTCGTTTTCAACACTCGCAAACCGGGCAGGGAGCTTGTCCTGGACGTCGCGATCATCGCGACGGTCCAGTTGGCGGCATTGGGATACGGGGTTTCGACGCTGCTGGCGGCGCGGCCCGCCTACATCGTCTACAACGTCGGGCAGTTCAACGTTCCGCTCGCCGACGAGATGTCGGTCGGTTTGAACGACCGCACCGACGGCAGCGCGGTGCGCGTGCCCTGGTTTGGGCCGAAGCTGGTCGGCGCGGTGTTGCCGAAAGACCCGCAACAACGCACCCGACTGTTGTTCGCGGCGGCGTTCCGAGGTGGGGACGTCTACCAGATGACCCGATATTTCGTCGCCTACGACTCGCTCCGGCGCGAAATCGTCGCGCATGCGAAGGGCGCCGCGCAGATCGCCCGCGCGCTGGGGATTTCCCCGGCGGTCGTGGCCGCGGCGGTATCCGCAGCCGCGCCGCACCGCCCGTCCGTGAAGTACCTGCCCCTCGTCGTGCGGAATGCCTTGGCGCTTGCGATGGTGGACGGGCGCAACGGCGACTTCCTCGGGGTGGTGCCGCTGCCGGCGAGTCCCGGACGCGGCGCGCCCGGCCCGCGGCATTGAGCTCCCGCTGCATCGGTCGTAGTGGACCGGGACGGCTCGGTGAGGCACTGCCCGGTTCGGCAGTGCGGTGGCACCCCGGCGCGCGGTACGTTCCATTTCGTACAAACGGATCGATGGACGTTCCATGCCGGTCGTTTTACGATACAAAGGCGTCCGGTTGCTGTTCTATTCGAACGAAGGCAGTCCGCGTGAGCCGATGCATATTCATGCGGTTCGGGGCGGCATCGATGCGAAATTCTGGCTGGATCCGGTCCGTGTGGCATACAACGACGGATTCGATTCCCGGACATTGCGGGAGTTGCGGGGCATTATCGAGGCCAATGCGGCGAAAATCGAGTGGGCGTGGCGTGGATACTTTGGTTGAGGCGGTTCGCGTGTCGTTCGACGATGAGCGCATGTCCGTGGTCCTGTCCGACGGACGCACGCTCGGTGTTCCGCTCGCATGGTTCCCGAAACTGCTGCACGCGCGGCCGGAGCAGCGTCGGCAGGTGACGATCAGCACGCGCGGGCTGCACTGGGAAGAACTCGACGAGGACATCTCCGTCGCCGGCCTGCTTGCCGGCCGCGGCGACAGGACGCGAACGCCGCCGCAGGCGGCATGAGCGCCCAGTCAGGACAGGAACCCTCTTCGCCGCATTTCCTGGCGCATCGCATCGGCGGCCGCCAGCAGTGTGGGGACGAAACGGTGTCCGCGCTCGAGCGCATTGACGAGAACCGCGGGATCCTCGATGTATTCATGGATCATCTGGTTGCGCAACTGGCGAATCGCGATCCAGGAGTCGGTCGATTCGATCCAGCCAAGCCGTTCGGCGCGATCGAGGTTGTCCAGCGCACTGCCGGGCCTTTCCTGGAGCGCACGCAGGAGTTGCGGCAGCAGTTTGTCCCCGAGCGTGTCCTGAAGGCGTCCGAAACGCGCGACGAATGCTTCGACCCGCTCCGCGAGATCGTGGTCGGCATCGAGGCGCTGCGCCTGCTCGACGGTCATCGCCGTTGCAAACAAGCGCCGGTCGGTGTGCTGCAGGTCGCGGCATTCGCGATCGATCACGCGCGCCAGAAATTGCAGGCGTGCGCGTTCCGGGAAATCGGCGTCGGCGGGGCGGTTCACAGCAGAACTCCGCTCCGTTCCGCAGCCTCGTGAATGGGCAGGTACCGGAGATTGGGTGCGCTCAGGACCACATCGACCCGACGGCCGTGGAACGCACGAATCAGGCGGGAGGAGATTCGTGCCGCCGTCATGGCGGGCTCTGCGATCGGGTGCGGCGAGCGGACAAGGAGGTCGATGTCTCCGCCGCGCGCGTTGTCGTCGAGGCGGGAGCCGAACAGGCGCACGTTCGCATCCGCGCCGACTTCCTCCTGTACGGTGCGGCGGATGGTGGCGACATCGTCTTCGCGCAAGCGCATGAGGCGATTGTACGGAATGCGATGTCGCCGTGGAATCCCCGCGCCGTCGTCCGTTGGATCTTCGATCCGATCTTCACGCCGACCCGGGCGCCAGTGCCTCCGGCAAGCGGTCGATGCGGTCCCAGGCCAGCGCGTAGGAGTGGCTGCGGGGGCCGCTGTCCGCGCCGCCCCAGATCACGACCGGCCGTTCACTATTGCGTTCTCCCACCGTTTCCCGCCACGTCGCGAGTCCGCGCTCCCAGTCGCCGGCGAACGTTGCCCCCGATTTGATTTCGATGCCGAGCAGGCGCGGGCCGTCGTCGAGAATCAGATCGACCTCGCGTCCGTTGGAGTCGCGCCAGAAGTAGGGGGGGCGCAGATTGCCGTGGTTCCATCGGTGCTTGACGATGTCCACGACGACGCCGTTTTCGAACAGCGGCCCGCGCAGCGGGTGCAGGGCGAGTTGGGACGGGTCGGCGATCCCCAGCAGCCATGCGGCGAGGCCGGTGTCGCAGAAGTAGAGCTTGGGCGTGCGCACCAGGCGCTTGCCGAAGTTGCGGTGGTAGGGCGCAACGCGCAGCACGAGGTAGCTCGCCTCCAGTACGTCGAGCCAGCTCCGCGCGGTCGGCTGGGATACGCCCGCGTCGGCGGCCAGGCTCGCCAGGTTGATCAGCTGCCCGATGCGCGAAGCGCACAGCGAGATGAAGCGCCGGAAGCGTCCCAGATCGTGCAGGTTGACGATCATGCTCCGCGGGTCGGTGGCCGCGAACTCCCGCGTGTCGGGATTCTCCAGGGAGACGTACGGCAGGTGGGGGAACACCGCCCGCGCCAGCGTCGTTTTGCCGGACTGGCGGGGGCCGGTGAGCAGGACCGCAGGGAAGCTCGCGGCCAAGCGGAGCAGCTGCGGCTGCAGATCGCGTGGGATCATGCTATTTCAAAGTCGTATTTTGAAACATCCTGGCCGGCTTCGTCGGCGAACGCAACGC